>NZ_JACOMP010000135.1:0-11587 GCF_014466085.1 Thermosynechococcus sp. OHK43 | reverse complement strand
GCCTTGGGGAGGCGGTGCTGTTCCGCAACTGGTTAGGATGCTCAACCATAGCCCCACCAATAGACCAGAGAACCAGCGTTGCCACCGTTGCATTGCCAGGACTCCTAAAGCGGTGGCAGTTCAGACGTGCAAGCACGACAGCGACTAGCCTTGAGGGGCACAGACTCTAAGCAGTAGGGACACTCCCGTTGTTCGGGTGCAGGGGTTTTCTTGGGTAGCAAGGGCAAAATCAGCTTCAGGAGAATAAACAGGCTCAGGGCAATCACCCCAAAGTCAAGTAAGCTGCCCAAAAACTTGCCAATTCTAAGCCCTGACCCGAGCGTGAGTTCGCGCCAGTCACCCCCAGGAATCAGAGGATTGACCAAGGGCATGATCAAGTCTTCCACAACGGAAGTGACCATGCGGCTAAAGGCACCGCCCACCACGACAGCGATCGCCAGATCAATAACATTCCCCTTCAGGGCAAATTCGCGGAACTCCTGCCAAAATTGCTTGACCTGTCGGCGGTTTAGTCGCGCCATGCCCACTCCTCAGTAATACACAAAAATTAACATTTATCTTCATCAATGACCAAAATTTTATCGATTCCGCTAGCCAACGGGCAAACTCTAGGCTAACATTGTAGATCCAGTCAGAAAGTGTTCGAGCGATCGCTGGTATGATTGCGTATGGCACCCACTTCTGCCCGCTTGACAACTCACTATACACCGCCACTTTCGTTAAAGGAGCTAGGAAAACACTCGCATGGTCAATCAGAAAAAAACGTTAGACGTGGGCTTTACGCATGCTGATTTTGCAGCCTTACTGGACCGGTACGATTACCACTTCAATCCCGGCGACATTGTTGCTGGCACCGTCTTTAGCATCGAACCAAAGGGTGCCCTGATTGACATCGGTGCGAAAACCGCCGCCTATATCCCCATTCAAGAAATGTCTATCAACCGGATTGAGAGTCCGGAAGAGGTACTGCAACCCAACGAAACCCGCGAGTTTTTTATCCTGGCGGATGAAAACGAAGAGGGGCAGCTTACCCTCTCAATTCGCCGCATTGAGTACATGCGGGCTTGGGAGCGCGTTCGCCAACTCCAAGCCGAAGATGCCACTGTTCGCTCCCAGGTCTTTGCCACCAATCGTGGGGGTGCCCTTGTCCGCATTGAAGGGCTGCGGGGCTTTATTCCCGGTTCCCACATCAGCACTCGTGTCAACAAAGAGGAGTTGGTGGGTGAAGAACTCCCCCTGAAGTTTTTGGAGGTCGATGAAGAGCGCAACCGCCTCGTACTCAGCCACCGCCGTGCCCTTGTCGAGCGCAAGATGAACAAACTGGAGGTGGGCGAAGTGGTGGTTGGAACGGTGCGTGGGATTAAGCCCTACGGTGCCTTCATTGACATTGGTGGTGTCAGTGGTCTGCTGCACATTTCTGAGATTTCCCACGATCACATTGATACCCCCCACAGTGTTTTCAATGTCAATGATCAGGTCAAGGTGATGATTATTGACCTTGATGCTGAGCGGGGTCGGATTTCCCTTTCCACGAAGCAACTGGAGCCAGAACCCGGTGATATGGTGAAAAATCCCCAGTTGGTCTATGAAAAAGCTGAAGAGATGGCAGAGCGCTATCGGCAGCAGCTCCTGCAACAACAGCAGCAGGCCGCAGGAGAGACCCCTGAGGAAGGGATGGAAGACATTCCCGAAGCCACCGAAGACGATTCGGCTGCACCGATTCTTCAAGAAGCCTAGGATGTCCCTTGCCCTCACCCTTGGGGATCCAGCGGGTATTGGCCCAGAAATTCTCCTGAAAGCCCTAGCTCACCTGCCCTCAGAAATGTTAGGGCAGTTTTTTATTGCGGGTACAGGCCAAGTATTAGAGGAAACCTATGCTCGCCTATGTCAACAGGGACAGGTGGCCATTGATCCTGCTCAGCTTCAGATATGGGAGCATCCCCTCGACGAGGTGATTGTGCCGGGGCGTCCCAGTGTTGCCAGTGGGGCTGCTAGCTTTGCCTATCTCAAAACTGCCCTTCAGCGGGCGATCGCCGGCGAGGTGGCAGGAATTGTGACGGCACCGATTTCTAAGGCCAGCTGGCAAGCGGTCGGTTATACCTTTCCCGGTCAAACTGAAGTGCTGGCTCACTTTACAGGAACTGCCCATGTGGGCATGTTGTTCCTGGGGCGATCGCCTGTGACTCACTGGGTGCTGACTACTTTACTCGCGACTACCCACATCCCATTGCAAGCGGTGCCTAGGGCACTGACCCCCGAACGCCTCAATGAAAAGCTCGCGCTTCTTATCCAGTTTCTGAGGGAGCGGCGACATCTAGAGCGGCCTCGCATTGCCATTGCTGGATTGAATCCCCACAGCGGTGAGCAGGGACACCTAGGCCAAGAGGAAGTGACTTGGCTGATTCCATGGCTTGCAGCAGCCCAGCAGCAGTATCCCGAAGTTGAACTGATTGGTCCTGTGCCCCCCGATACCCTCTGGATTGGGGCTGCCGATGCGTGGTGGGGACGTCCTGCCCCAGCCCCCGCCTACGATGCCTACCTTGCTCTTTACCATGATCAGGGATTGATTCCGGTGAAGATGCTCGCCTTTCGGGAGGCAGTAAATACGACAATTGGCTTGCCTTTTATTCGCACGTCCCCAGATCACGGTACGGCCTTTGACATCGCGGGTACAGGGGTAGCAGACCCACAGAGTTTTTTGGCGGCGATCGCCTGGGCACAAGCTTTGAGCAAAGGATCGGTTTTCCCTCTCACGCCCGCCTAAAGTGCCTTTGATAGAATGCAACTAGATAACAAACCAAAGGGTCAAGCGTTGCCATTGTGGTTGTTGCTGTATCAGGCAGGGTCGTATGGGATTCTTTGATTCAGAAATTGTTCAACAGGAAGCACAACGTCTGTTTCAGGACTACCAGCAGTTGATGCAGCTTGGCTCCGAGTACGGCAAATTTGACCGTGAAGGTAAAAAAATTTATATCGAGAAAATGGAAGAACTCATGGACCGCTACCGTATTTTTATGAAGCGGTTTGAGTTGTCCGATGACTTTATGGCGCAGATGACCATCAAACAACTGGAAACTCAACTGAGCCAGTTTGGGATGTCGCCCCAAAGTATGTTTGATCAAATGCATCAAACCCTTGAGCGCATGAAAGCCGAAGTGGAACGCCAACCCTAGGGGAGAGGGCAAGTGTTACTCTGCAATCTGGACGGGGTAATTACGCCGGAGGCTTCGATTTCTGTTTTTGATCGCGGATTTCTTTATGGTGACAGTGTTTACGAGGTTGTGCGGACCTACGGCGGGGTTCCCTTTGCCCTGCCAGAGCACCTAGCACGATTGCGCGCCTCAGCCGCCTATCTCTACATGACTGTGCCCTGGTCTGATGAGTACATTACCCAAGAAGTTCAACGCACGTTAGCGGCTGCCCCAACAGGAGAATACTACATTCGGATTGTGGTGACCCGTGGTGGCGATCGCCGCATTGGCCTATTGCCAGAACCGACCACCCAACCGCGGTTATTGATTGTGTTGATGGCGATCGCGCCCGAACCAACGTTGAGCGAACAGGGCATTCGCCTTGCCATCGTTAAGCGGCAACGCACAAGTACTGCTGCCCTTGATCCGGCAGCCAAAACGGGCAATTACCTCAACAATATCTTGGCCCTATTGGAGGCACAGCAGGCGGGTTTTGAGGACGCCCTGCTTCTCAATGCCCAAGGACAGATTACCGAGGCCACGACCAGTAACCTCTGGATTGTCCGTGATGGTGTCGTCGAGACACCCCCCACCGCCGTTGGCATACTCCATGGAATTACGCGAGCGACGCTGTTGCAGATCGTTGCAGACTTGGGTATTCCCCATCGGGAAGTGGTTCTTACTCCACAGGACCTAGCAGGAGCCAGTGAGGGCTTTCTCAGTTCCTCGGTGCGCCTTCTAATGCCGATTCGCCAAGTGAATGAGATGGTGTTTCCGGCTTGCCCGGGACCTGTGACCCAACAGCTATGGCGAGAATTATTAGCAGTGATGGAAAAGGCGGCGGCCTAGATCGTCTGCCAAAGGCGCGATCGCGAGGTGCCCTGCAACTGCTCATGGGTTTCCCGCAATAGCCGCGGAATCTCCAAGCGACTGGGACAGCGAGGCAAACAATCGCCACATTCAGTACAGCGATTGGCGGGCTGTCCCGCAAACCAATGGCCGGCCCGGCCAAACATCCCATAGCGATATTTGCCAAATTCCGTCATGTCGTAGGCAACGGCCAAGTTGCGAAGCCGCAATACTTCAGGGATGTGGATTTCCTCTGGGCAGGGCAGACAGGCATAGCATTGGTGACAGAGATCGCTGCCTAGGGCTGCCTGCATCGCCGCTTGTAGGCGATCGCCCACGGCTTGCTCTGCGGGACTCAGGGGATCGACCTGATCGGCCACCGCCAAGGGAAAGGCCAACTCGGCAACGGTGGCAGGCCCAATGCTCAAGGTGGTGATGGCAGGCTGGCTCAGCAACCAGCGATAGCTCCAATGGAGCGGGTGAAAAGGAGCACAGAGATCTTGGAGCCGTTGGGAAGGCTGGTAGAGCTTTCCCCCTTTGTCGGCTGGGGAAATGATGAAAATGCCTAGATTCCGCTCAGCAGCAGCAGCGATCGCTGGGGCATTGCGTTGCTGAAAGTAGGTGTAATGCAGATTCACAAAGTCAAATTGATTGCTGGCGATCGCCGGCAAAATCACAGACAACGATCCATGACTGGAAAAACCCAAAGCGCCAATTACCCCCTTTGCTTGCAATTGCCGCAGCATGGCCATCCCTTCACTGCTCAGCCACGCCAGATGCTCAGGGGTATTCACTCCATGGAGGGCGACACCGTCTAAGCGTGAGAGTTGGAGACGCTCAAGGGATTGCTCAATTTGTCGCTGGACATGATCTGCATCCCCTTGGGGCAATAGTTTGGTGGTGATAAAGACAGCGGGCTGCCCCAATGCCTTAAGGGCACGGCCAATGTAGGCTTCACTGGCACCGTAGGCGGCGGCGGTTTCAATATGGTTAATGCCGTGGGCGATCGCCTCCTCAATGACCGCCTGCATCACCTCTGGGCTGCCCAAGGCACGCATCGTTCCCAGGGAAAACACCGAGAGGTCTAACCCCGTGCGACCAAAACGGCGGTAACGCATCCTAGCCTGCGGAGGAATCCTCCTCCATTCCCCGCCCCTGCTGAATAAAATCTTCAGGGCGAATTGAATCTAAAAAGCGGCGAAAGGCTTGGCGTTCTTCCTCGTCTGCATCGCGATCGACGGGAATCGAGGCATCGGCAACCACTGCTTCCATCACCCAAATCGGGCAATCACAGCGCAGGGCCAGCGCGATCGCATCGCTAGGACGAGCATCAATGTCTTTACGCGTTTCTCCTTGGCGCAGCGTCAGCACCGCATAGTAGGTGTTGTCTTCGAGGGAGTGGATGACCACCCGCTCTAGGGTCATCTTCCATTCGTTGAGGATATTTGCCATCAGATCATGGGTCATCGGTCGCGGTGCCCGTTGATTTTCCAAGGCCATTAAAATTGCCCGCGCCTCACTATCACCAATCCAGATGGGGAGTGCTCGCCGTCCAGCACCGTCTTTGAGCAACACAATTGGTGTGCGGCGGTTAGTGGCATCGAGGGCAATCCCAGCAACAGTCATTTCAATCATGGCCACCTCAGCGAGCGCAATGGCGGTGCATTTCCTTCTATTATTAACATACAGTCCTTCTCACAAAGATGGCACACCCCCACCAGACTCCCTATGGGAGAAGTCATGGCGGGGCGACGCGAGACTCCACACCCTAGCAAAAGGCTGACAGACAACTGTCCATGAGCAGTGGCAACTAGAACTTTTTGACTTTTTGTTTTGACTTTTGGACACTTCCTTCTCGGTACACTAAAAGTACTGTTTTTACTATTTTTGGTATTTAGACGGCTATGATTGCTTCCCCAATCCCGATCTGCATTACGTTGGGTACGCGTCCGGAGGCAATCAAATTGGCACCGGTTATTCAAGTCTTGCAGCGATCGCCCCTGTTTGCCCCGTACGTTGTTCTCACTGGACAGCATCGCGAGATGGTGGATCAAGTGATGGCACTGTTTGACCTACGGGCAGATCGGGACTTAGCCATTATGCAGCCAAAGCAAACCCTGACTGAAATTACCTGCCGTGCCCTCCAAGGCCTTGAGCAACTCTACCAAGAACTCCTGCCCCGTCTTGTTTTGGTACAGGGGGATACGACAACGGCCTTTGCCGCTACCCTTGCCGCCTTTTATCAGCAAATCCCTGTCGGTCATGTGGAAGCGGGCTTACGCACTAACGATCTCTATCATCCCTATCCAGAAGAAGCCAACCGCCGTCTCATTTCCCAATTGGCGCAGTTGCATTTTGCCCCTACGGCACAAGCTGTCAAGAATCTTCAGGCCGCCGGGGTCACGGGTACCATTCACCTGACGGGCAATACTGTCATTGATGCTCTGCTGCAGGTGGCCGATCGCCAACCGGTGTGCCCTGTCCCCGGCCTTGACTGGGAACAATACCGTGTCCTCCTTGCCACCGTTCACCGTCGTGAAAACTGGGGTGCCCCCCTAGAAGACATTGCCAATGGCTTCCTGAGGATCTTAAACACCCTTCCCGATACTGCCTTACTCTTGCCCCTGCATCGCAATCCCACGGTGCGTGAACCCCTCAAAGCCTATTTGGGACACCATCCCCGTGTTTTTCTTACGGAGCCCTTGGACTATCCCACCCTGGTGGCGGCGATGAAGGGATCAACCCTCCTACTCACGGATTCCGGTGGCCTACAAGAGGAAGCCCCTAGTCTCGGCAAACCAGTACTGGTGTTGCGGGAAACCACTGAACGGCCGGAAGCGGTCACCGCTGGCACCGCTAAACTAGTGGGTACCTTTGCGGATAGGATTGCAGCAGCAGCAATTGAACTGCTGACGGATCCAGTGGCCTACAACCGTATGGCAACGGCGATTAATCCCTTTGGCGATGGTCATGCTAGCGATCGCATCCTTGAGATTGTGACCCAGTTTTTTGCCCAGCAGACCCAGTAGACAAAGTAAGGAGCAACCGTTCACTGAGGATAGCAATGACAATGTTCTGGGCAGGAATTTGGGTCACAGGTTGGCTGGGCTTGGTGCTGTTAATTGCAGAACTGATCCACGCTTGGTTTCCCAACGCCAAGGAATGGTCACGGAAAGTGGTTCACATTGGCGCAGGTCAAGTCATCCTGATTGCCTACGCCCTCGGGGTACCCACGAGTTGGGGAATTGTAGCCGCAGCAATCGCTGGTATAGTGACACTGCTGTCGTATCGCGTGCCGATCTTTCCCAGTATTAGTGGCGTGGGGCGACAAAGCTGGGGCACCTTTTTTTATGCGGTGAGTATTGGCACATTAATGGCGCTCTTTTGGAAGACGCTGCCGGAACTGGCGGTTCTGGGAATTTTAGTGATGGCTTGGGGCGATGGCTTGGCTGCCCTTGTGGGAATGAACTGGGGACGCCATCCCTTGCCGGTAACCAGTAAAAGCTGGGAAGGAACTCTGACAATGTTTTGGGTGAGTACTTTGGTCGCGGCCCTCTCCCTCATCCCCATTGCCGCTTTGGCGTCCCTCTGGATTGCCCCTTTAGTGGGTGTGGGTGCAACCCTCTTGGAACTGATTGCTTGGCGAGGGATTGATAATCTGACCGTTCCGATCGGTAGCGCTTTGCTTGCCTATGGGTTACTCAGTCTGAGTTCATTTTAGGCAGGGTCTTCTCGATAAACTGGCGAGCGATCGCGATCGCCTCCCCGTTAATTTCATGGGCCATCGGTAGGGCATGAAATGCTCCCTTCACTCCCGCAGTTTGCAGGGCCTGCCAACTGGCTTGGGCACTGGCAAAGGGCACCACAGGATCCGCTGTGCCATGGATCATCAGCACCGGCGGCGAGGTGGCTGTCACCCCTGGGGGCCGGACTAAATAGCCGCTAAAGACTAATAACCCCGCCAAGGGCAAGGTTAAGCCCACCGCCAATGTCAGGGCTCCCCCTTGGGAGAATCCCCCTAAAATTGTGCAACTGAGGTCAATGGGCAAGCTGGCAATCCACTCCCGCAGTGCCGCTTCGCTGGTGGCTAGATCCGTGGCTCGCTCATCGAGCAGTAATGAGCCACTGAGGGCATTGTGCTGACTCAGGTCATACCACATCCGCCCTTGAGTCACATAGGGATGGGGAAAGGGGGCTGCCGCTGCGTAGATCTGAGCGCGGGGAGCCAGCAACGGACCAAGGGAAATCAAGTCTGCGGCATTGGCCCCCAACCGTGGAGCAACAGGAGGGTGTGATCTGCCGCGATCGGTGGATCGGGAAAGGCAAGAAATTCGAGGGTTGCCATACTAGACGGGGTTGAGTTCCCTGGCCGGCGCCGCCCCACCGGGATAGGTGAGACTCGATTCAATCATCTCCCGTCCCTCGGTACACACATAGTCAAAGAAGGCCTGGGCCACCACCGACAGTTGTTTGCCAGCGGGATAGACCAGATGCCAGTGCCGCTGAATCGGGAAATGTTCGACATCGAGAATCGTCAACTGGCTGGACTCGCGATCCAGGGCCAAGCAGTGGTGAGACAGGACAGAAATTCCCAAGCCACCGGCGATCGCCTGCTTAATGGACTCGTTACTCCCCAGTTCAAGGCGGATATTAATTGGCACACCGTGCTCTGCAAAGAGCTTCTCCACAGCTTGGCGGGTGCCCGATCCCTGCTCCCGCATAATAAAGGGCTCTCCCGCCAGCTCTTGGATCGGGATTTTACTGCGGCCACTGAGGCGATGGTGACTGGGGGCAACCACCACTAAGGGATTATCCAAAAAGCGGTGGCACTCCACATCCACATTGTCTGGCGGGCAACTGGGGATATAGAGATCGTCCATATTACCTCGGATACGCTCCACCACCTGCTCGTGGTTGGTGACGGTCAACGCCACATCAATCCCTGGATAGCGCTGGCAAAAGGGCCCCAGCAGCCGAGGAATCACATATTTGGCCGTGGTAATCACACACAGCCGCAGGTGTCCCTGCTTGAGACCCTTGAGATTGGCAACGGCCATTTCAAAGCGCTCAAGGCGTTCAAAGATGTCTTGGCAGGTGGCCAGCAGTTCCTTGCCAGCTTCCGTGAGATAGAGCCGTTTGCCCACTTGCTCAAAGAGGGGCATACCAACGGCACGGGTCAACTGCTTCATTTGAATCGAGACGGTGGGCTGCGTCAGAAAGAGTTCCTCGGCAGCTCGGGTAAAACTGCCGTGGCGAGCAGTGACCTCAAAAACCTTAAGCTGATGTAGGGTTGCTTGTTTCAAACCCATTCTCCTTTCGTCAGCGATAGGGCTACATAGACGAAATTCTATCAAATTTCGTGCCACGATAACGAAATGTGAGGAATCTCAAGGCAAGAATGATGATCAAAGGGCACTTAAATCCGGTAGTGAGCGATCGCCTGCGGGGGGGAAAACACCTGTGGAACGAATGGCGGCGAATTTATCCTCAGCTTACTGTAGATTTCAGCGAAATGAATCTTACGGGTATGGATTTGCGGGGCTATGACCTGCGGGGCTGTAATCTCAGCGGTGCCTGTCTGCGGGAGGTGAACCTTGCCCAGGGAGATTTGCGCTTTGCCAATTTGCATGGAGCGGATCTGACGGCGGCTAACTTCAATGATGCGGATTGCCGAGGGGCGTTGTTCTTAAAAACTGTGGGCGATCGCGCCACTGCCCAGCGGGCAAATTTTCAACTGGCTAACTTGCAGTACGCCCGTTTTAGCTATGCCGATTTCTCCTGGGCCACCCTTGAGCAGGCGGATTGTCGCCACAGCCATTGGTGCGAAGCGGATCTCAGCCATGTCCGCGCGGCAGCTAGCGACTTTTCCTTTGCCCTGTTGATGGGTGCTAGCCTCAATGAAGCAACGCTGCGGTTTGCGCAATTGGTGCGGGCTTCCCTTGAGGGGGTTCAGGCCTATCGCTGCAACTTCTATGGGGCCAACTTAGCCTATGCGGGGCTGACGCGGGGGTATTTTTCCCACGCCCTTTTTGTGCGTGCCAACCTCAGTCATGCCATCTGTCGCTGGGCGAATTTTCGCCATGCCAATCTCCAGCAAAGCCAGTGTGAGCAAACGGACTTTCACTACAGCCTGTATGTTACCTAGGGGTTATCCTACATTTCTGACTGCAGGAGCGCCACCGCATAGGCAGCAATGCCCTCTTCACGTCCCACAGGCCCTAATTTTTCATTGGTGGTGGCTTTGATACTAATTTGGTCGCGATCAATCCCTAGGGTGGTTGCTAGGCGATCGCGCATCTGATCGAGGTAAGGTTTCAACTTCGGACGCTCCGCCACCACAACAGCATCGATATTGCCCACCTGCCAGCCCCGCTCGGCAATGAGCGCGGCCACTTTTGCCAGCAGCACTTGACTATCTGCCCCTGCCCACTGCGGATCACTGGGGGGAAAGTAATGACCAATATCCCCAAGGCTGAGGGCACCCAAGAGGGCATCCATAATTGCATGGGTGAGGACATCGGCATCGCTGTGTCCCAAGAGTCCGAAGGCGTGCTCTAGCCTGATGCCGCCTAAAATCAAGGGACGCTCCGGAATCAGCCGGTGAATGTCGTAACCATTGCCAATGCGGATCTTCATCACTGCTGCATCGGAAATAGAGAGGGGCGATCGCCGGCGCCACCGCCCTCTATTGTTACAGAGTCTTCTACCTTAGCCAACCTCGGATATTCAGATATTCACTTCACTGAGTTGGCGGCACATGTAGTCAAAGGGCTGTTCAACAATACTGGTGTCTTCAATGCCAGCAGCAGCCACGCGATCGCGCACAATCTCTTTCATGATTTGAATGCCGCGCACCGTTGGTCCAATGGGCACGCCAAGGGAGTTGTAGGTTTCCCGCAAACCTTCGAGGACACGCTCGTTGAGGACATCCACATCCCCGGCCACAATGGCATAGCTGGCATAGCGCAGGTAGTAGTCCATATCCCGTAGGCAGGTGGCGTAGCGGCGTGTGGTGTAGGCGTTGCCGCCGGGTTGAATCAGTTCCGGCTGCTCTGTAAAGAGGGCAGAAGCCGCTTCCTTAACGATGGCGGCGGCATTGGCATTGATCACTGCTGCCGCCTTCACCCGTGCCGCACCGGAATTAAAGTAGGAGCGTAACCTGTCAACAGCATCGCGATCGAGGTAGCGACCGGTGGAGTCATAGTTTTTAATGAGTGTGGTGACGGCATCACGCATAGGTTTTTTTACTCCTAGAACTGGTAAAACTAGCGTCAACCCGAACGCCAGCCGAAGTTGTGCGGATCTAAAATCGTACTTAGCTTACCACGCTAGGGTTTCCCTGCCTTCGCTCCCGTTTACGGACTGTTGCGAACTATTACAAAAGTTCATAATTTTAGGGGTGCCCCACCAGGCGATCGCGCAAACGCTTAATTTGATCGCGGTAGCGGGCAGCCTCCTCAAAGGCCAATTCTTGGGCAGCCGCCTTCATTTTCGCCTCAAGGTCTTGGATCAGTTGGGGAATATCCTCTAGGCTCAGTTCCTGTAGG
>NZ_JACOMP010000134.1:0-4690 GCF_014466085.1 Thermosynechococcus sp. OHK43 | reverse complement strand
GGTAAAAATGACTGAATACTTAAATGCTGAAGAACAAGTGCTGTTTGATGTGGTGCAGGCTGCATTTAGAAAATATCTGCTTGGACAGATCAATCAAGCTAAAGAACAAGATCGTAAGCCGGATTATCAGCAAGTGACCGATAAGGTCATTTATCGTTTGCGGCGACCTAGCACACAGCAGGAATTTGCTACAGCGTTGGTTAGCTTCCTGAGTCAGTTCCGCAGTAAAAATGCCCAGGGCAAAGGACCGCAGATTTTCCACTGGATACATCGAGAGGAACACTGGCGGCGAGCGCGGGATTTGGTGCTGCTGGCGATCGCTACCTATGGAAAATCTGATGAAAAATCTGAAGACTCAACCAGCACCTCTGAAGAATTAGAAGCAGATCAGGCTGAGATCTTTTCAATAAATACGTAGCACTGGGGATAGGTTGAGTGGCGGCGGGTTCAACACAAATGCTTAATTAATTTTGACAAGTTTTGACAAGGAGATCTAAATCATGACCAAGCACCTATTTGCCACTATCGTCACTCCAACAGCTACTGCCGCTAACAATCGGGGAGAAGGAGACGGCAGCACCCTCTCAACACTGCAAAAAATTACCCGCGGCAATGATCAATACACCACTGTCAGTGCAGAGGCAATTCGTTGGGGATTGCGGGAGTATTTTCAAAATCATTACGAACCAGAAGTGAATCGTACATTTGACCCTAAGACCGACAAATATAGCTTCAAAGATGAAAAATTCAGACACGAAAAATACATTAAATACATTGATGACGACCTATTTGGTTATATGGATGCCAAAAAGGGGAAAGATAAAAAGGATGACACCACAACCAAAAAGGGGGAAGATAAAAAGGATGACACCACAACCAAAAAGGGGGAAGATAAAGAGGATGACACCAGAAAACGGCGCGGTGCCTTGGAAGTTAGCCGTGCTATGAGCCTTGACCCCTACTGGGGCGATGTGACCTTTGGTTCCAAGGGAGGTGAGAAGGGCAAAACCTCGATTCATAACACTGAGGTTCACTACACTGCCTATCAATACACGATTGCCCTCACGCCTGAAGGCCTGAGCAAACCTGAGCGGGCACTGTTAGCCTTGGATGCCATTGCCGCTGTACGTCATGTGGGGGGCAACCATGCTCGCTTCTTGTACGACTTTCGCCCAGAGTCAATTGTTCTGCGGATAACAGATGATCCAAGCCCTTGGATTATGGGCGTGTTCAAACGCATTGGGGAATCGGTGGGCTGCCCACAGCTAGTGCGGCTGATTGAAGTGGGGGATGTAAAAGCTAATGAGTTAATTGTTGGCGGTGAGATAGCGGATACTCCCTATGGTGAGCAGTTAAAGACCTTAGGGGTTCAAGTCTACCGTGGGGTAAAGGAAGCGATCGCCCAAGCCAAAGAACAACTCCAGCAACAACTGAACATTAAGGTGCCTGCCTAATGCAACTTTACATTGATTGTCCCTGTACCAGTTTTCCCCGCAACTTTGCCCGAGACTACAAAGAAACCTATCGTTACCCACCGCCATCCACAATTTATGGACTTCTTCTATCCCTTGTAGGGGAAGTTGACATAAACAAACATCAGGGAGTAAAGCTAGCCATTGGCATCATCGGTGGCGATCCACCAATCTCCCGAATTTTGAGGAAGCAACGGCATCATAAGTACAGCAAACAAAACTTGGGAACTTATTCAACTAGCCAGTTCTCAAAACCCAATTACCACGAACTGCTCACAGATTTGAAAGTGGTTGTCCAGATTGATTCCAATAAAGAAGCGGGGACAGTGAAGCTCGCCGACCGGGTGGCGAGGGCCCTTTCCACCCCCGCTCAAATCACTCGCTTTGGGGGGCTCAGTCTAGGAGAATCCTGGGCACTGGTGAATGGCATCCGCCCCTATCGTGACAACGACGGTTCAATCCACTGGCTCATTCGGGACAACCGCGGTCTGATTAGCCTGCCCATCTGGATCGATCGCCAAAGCGGCCGAGGAACATTTCAACGCTTTCGTTTAGTTGATGAATTTGATGAAGAAGCGTGCTGGGTAACAATTCCTTAGCTGAGGGTCTCAGTGTTTTGCGGGCGCCATCTTTACCCTAGTTGCGCCCAGTGCAGTTTGTTGACAACCTAGTGCGGCTGGATGGCTAGGGGAACTGATTGAAGGCATTGATGCGCCACCAGCGGGTATTTTCCGCTTCAAAGCGTCCATCTAAATCCAGCCGTACTGAGAAGTCAAACCAAGCGGCGGGGGGAATCTCCATCCCCCAGAGGCGATCGCTCCCCAGCACCACACTAATGAGGCACTGCAAAAAACCGCCATGACTAATACACCAAACGCAGTCCTCATCGCTGTGGCGTCGCAGTTGTTTCCAAGCCTGTTTTGCCCGCTGCCAAGCCATGGCCATTGACTCGGCTTCGGGGACTGGAATCAGGTGATCGCTCTCTTCCAGTTCTTCACAGAGGCCAGGATGTCGTGCCTGTGCCTGTGCCCATGTCAGTCCCGTAAAAATTCCTTGATCAATTTCAATTAACTCCGCTAGCTCTTGAATTTTTAAGTCGGGACAGGGATTCATCAGCGTAGCCGTATCGTAGCAGCGTTGCAGTGGACTGGTGTAAATGGTATTCGGTCGGGGGAGTTTTTCCCGCAGGGCAAGGGCTTGCTGCCGTCCCCGTTCTGTGAGGGGCACATCTTGCCGTCCCAGCATGACGCCCGAATCATTGCCAACAGCTTCTCCATGACGAATCAAAATTAAACGCATTGTGTAGCTCTCCCCCAGCGAGGCAATTGGCAAGTGTAACCCCTGATGGCTAAAATTATCCTACTGTGTGGCTGCACTCTATCCTCAGCCTCAAGTTTATTCATATTTCTTGACTGCGTACCTGTGCCTGTAACCCTCTCTGCTCCCCCCATCCGTCCTGCTTGGCATGGCCTAATTCACGCCTACGGTGACTTTTTGCCCGTGAGCGATCGCACCCCAGTGATCACCCTCTATGAGGGGAATACGCCATTGATTCCGGTGCCTCAAATTGCAGCGCGGATTGGCCGCAACGTCTCAGTTTATGTCAAGTACGATGGCCTTAACCCCACCGGGAGCTTCAAGGATCGCGGCATGACCATGGCCATTTCCAAGGCCAAGGAAGTAGGTGCTGAGGCGGTGATTTGTGCCAGCACAGGGAATACCTCAGCCGCTGCGGCGGCCTATGCCCGACGAGCTGGACTACGCGCCTATGTCCTGGTGCCAGAGGGCTATGTTGCCCAAGGAAAACTCGCCCAAGCGCTTCTGTATGGTGCTGAAGTCATTGCCATTGAGGGCAACTTTGATAAAGCCTTGGAAATTGTGCGCCTCATGGCGGAAACCTACCCCGTGACCCTGGTCAATTCCGTCAATCCCTATCGGCTGGAAGGACAGAAAACAGCGGCCTTTGAGGTGGTAGATAGCTTGGGCAATGCCCCCGACTGGCTCTGCATTCCTATGGGCAATGCCGGTAACATTACCGCCTACTGGATGGGCTTTTGCCAGTATCGTGAGCAAAACCGTTGCGATCGCCTGCCGCGGATGATGGGCTTTCAAGCAGCGGGGTCTGCCCCCCTTGTCAAGGGTGAGATTGTTACGCATCCCGAAACGGTTGCGACGGCCATTCGTATTGGCAATCCTGCCAACTGGCAACGGGCGATCGCGGTCAAGGAAGCCAGCCAAGGTGCCTTTAATGCCGTTACGGATGAGGAAATCCTGAATGCCTATTGTCTGCTGGCCTCCGAGGAAGGAATCTTCTGTGAACCTGCGAGTGCCGCTTCTGTGGCTGGCCTCTTGAAGTTAGCAGATCAGGTGCCCAGCGGTGCCACGGTAGTTTGTGTGCTGACGGGCAATGGCCTCAAGGATCCAGAAACAGCGCTCAAGCAGGAGAGCGATCGCTTCCACCGCCACATTGAACCCACAGAACAAACCGTGGCCAAGGTGATGGGCTTTTAGGGAGCCTATTCCAATAGCTTGAGTTCTGGGCCCTTATTGAATAGCCGCAACACCAGTTTCTCCAGCTCCACCCAGACAAAGACAAGCATGCTAAAGCCAATACAGACGGCTAGCTCAGTTCCCGAGATCAGGTAGGTACCAAAAAACTGCCGCAGGGGTGGAGCGTAGATTAGCAGTAGTTGCAGAATCGTTGTCAAAATAACCGATGCCCAAACAAAGAGATTGGAGGCGGGGTTCATTTCAATGGTCAGTCGTGTACTCGAACGAGCAGCAAGGGCATGACCCATTTGGGAAAGGCAGAGGGTGGTAAAGACCATAGTTGTCCAACGCTGTGGATCTAGACCCCCCTCCATGTGCTCGGCAGTGTAGCTATACGCCCATACCATGAGGGCAATGCCGACGATGGCCAAGATCAAGCCAACGCGAATCATGTAGGAACCCATGCCGCGGCCAAAAATGCTCTCATTCGGCTGAATGGGAGGGCGCTTCATGACCTCAGGGTCCCCCGGTTCAACGGCCAGAGCAAGGGCAGGTAGGCCATCAGTGACTAGGTTCATCCAGAGAATTTGCAAGGGCGTTAGGGGAACGCCCCCTAGTCCCAGCAGGGGTGAGCAGGCGATCGTAATCACTTCGCCAATATTGGAGCCGAGAATGTATCTAATAAAGCGACGAATGTTGCTGTAAATGACTCGCCCTTCCTCGGTAGC
>NZ_JACOMP010000133.1:0-6410 GCF_014466085.1 Thermosynechococcus sp. OHK43 | reverse complement strand
GATGGCACCCAAGTCCACCCGATTTTATCTTAATTGGAGTTGCAGCGATGTCTCGTTCCTTAGTGATTGAGGGGCAACTACGCCCTGCTGATGCCAAGCCCAATGCCCTGCGGCGTAATGG
Source organism: Thermosynechococcus sp. OHK43 (assembly GCF_014466085.1). Lineage (NCBI taxonomy): Bacteria > Bacillati > Cyanobacteriota > Cyanophyceae > Acaryochloridales > Thermosynechococcaceae > Thermosynechococcus > Thermosynechococcus sp. OHK43. The sequence continues at coordinate 6,289 of NZ_JACOMP010000133.1, read as the reverse complement.
CAAAATCCCTGCCGTCCTCTACGGCCCTACCATCGAGTCTTCGATTTCCCTGGTGGTGGATACCCGTGCCGCCGAATTGTTGGTGCGGGATGCCCGTCCCCAGAAAACTCCGATTCAGCTTTCGATCCCGGATCTGCCGTGGCAGGGAACGGTGGTACTCCAAGAGGTGCAAGCCCACCCCGCCAAGGATACCCTCTACCACCTCTCCTTTTTAGCCAAAGCTGAAAACTAGGCTGCGAGGGGGAATTTGCTATAGTGGGGATATGTTAAGTGATTGTTAACAATGCCAGCCACGCTACTTCGTTCTGCGGATCTTGCCCACCTTAGCTATTCCCCCGAAGGCGATCGCTTTGATGGCTCTTGGGAAGCTCCCCTTGCCACACTCCTTGGCCTTGGACGAGCGGCTGGCGCTGATTTTGTTGAGATTTTCCTTGAGCGCAGTCATTACCTCAGTACCCTTGTCGAGGAGGATCGCCTGACGAGTGTTTCTCCGCGCTTGAGCTTAGGGGCGGGTATTCGTGTTTTTCGGGGTACTCGTGACTGCTACGTGAGCACCAATGACCTCAGCTTCAACGGGCTGCGCACTGCCCTCGAAAAGGCCCTGGGCTTAATGGGGTTGCTCTTACCCAGTCCCCAAGCCTATGTACCTGAAATTCACCTTGAACTGCTGCGGGACTATGCCCAAGGCCAGAAGGAAAGCTGGCTGGCCACCTGTAGTTCCATTGCTGAGGTGGCCGATATTCTCCTAGCAGGCAGCGATCGCCTGCGCCAGAAAACCCAACATCTGCAATCCCGTCGCCTCAGTTATTTTCGCGATTGGCAAGAGGTGATGGTGGCCGCCAGTGATGGTACCTTTGCTCGGGACATTCGCCTCACTCAGTCGGCAGTGGGCTCCGTGCTCTGTGCTGATGGCGAGCACCGCGCTTCCATTGGTGAGCGCAATGGCGATACCAGTAATCCAGACTTTTTGCGCCAGTGGGACTACACCACCTTAGCCGATACCGTTGCCGAAGCGGCGGGCAAAATGCTCTATGCCAACTACGTGGAATCGGGCACTTACCCAGTGATCATGGCCAACCAATTTGGGGGCGTGATCTTCCATGAAGCCTGTGGTCATCTCTTGGAAACCACTCAAATTGAACGGGGGACGACCCCCTTTGCCGATAAAAAAGGTGAAAAAATTGCCCATGAAAACTTGACCGCTTGGGATGAGGGAATTACCAGCGGTGCCTTTGGCAGTATTGATATGGACGATGAAGGAATGCCAACGCAGCGCACATTACTGATTGAAAATGGCATCCTCAAGAATTTTCTGAGCGATCGCGCAGGTTCAATGCGCACAGGGCACCCCCGCACCGGTAGTGGCCGACGTCAAAGCTATACCTATGCTGCCGCTTCGCGGATGCGCAACACCTACATTGCTCCTGGCAAGTACACTGTAGAGGATCTGATTGCCTCCGTTGATCGCGGTATTTACTGTAAACGCATGGGGGGCGGCAGCGTCGGTGCCACGGGTCAATTTAACTTTGCTGTTGAGGAGGCCTACTGGATTGAAAATGGCCAAATCAAACACCCCCTCAAAGGAGCCACACTGATTGGCGAAGCCAAAGAAATCATGCAGCGGATTTCCATGTCTGCCAACGATCTTGCCCTTGCCCCTGGTTTCTGTGGCTCGATTAGCGGTAGTATCTACGTCACCGTGGGTCAACCCCACATCAAAGTGGATGCCATTACCGTGGGTGGCCGCTAAACCAATTACCTGCAGTTATGGGTTTGAGTAGAAATACCTAAAGATTTTATATGTGAATTTTTGTGACTCTGGCTACATTATCATAGAAAGAAGAAGGGAAGCTAAGGCAGTGCCGCTTTCGGATCGTCCTCACGTTTTGTGTACGCCTTAACTTCTCCTCTGAGACAAAAACATTGGACTGAATGACCAGTAATTCGCTGGTCTTTTTTTTGGGTTTTTGCAGCCCTCTTGCTCAGGCAGCGGCGGGGGTTTTCACTTGAGCCAGTAGGTCGTGAAGTTCTTCACCCTCAATCACTTCTTTTTCGAGGAGTTTTTGGGCGATCGCTTCGAGAAGATCACGGTTTTCCTTAAGAATACTGAGCGCCTGTTGATGAGCTGACTCAACAATTTCTTTGACTTCGCGATCAATGGCTTGAGCGGTTTCCTCACTCACTGCCCGTAGCATCATGCCATTATTTGTCAAAAAGCTCGACTGTTGTTGCTCAAAGGCAAGGGGGCCAAGAACCTTGCTCATGCCGTAGCTGCGCACCATCCGCTCTGCCAAATCTGTTGCCCGTTGCAGATCATTGGCGGCTCCAGTAGTGATGGTGCCAAAGACAATCTCCTCTGCCGATCGCCCCCCCAACAACGTGGCAATTTGGGCGCGCAGTTCCTGCTCATCAAGGAGGAAGCGATCCTCCGTCGGCAACTGCAACGTATAACCAAGCGCTGCCATGCCGCGGGGCACAATGGAAATCTTTTCTACCCGACCACTGCCCGGCAGCGCACAGCCCACAAGGGCATGACCGACTTCGTGGTAAGCAACAATTTTCTTCTCTTTGTCGTTGAGGACGCGGCTTTTCTTCTCAAGACCCGCCACAATGCGTTCAATGGCTTCGGCAAAGTCCTGCTGGGTCACCATTTCCCGCTGATTACGAGCCGCTAGTAGAGCTGCTTCGTTGACTAAGTTGGCCAAATCGGCACCAGCAAACCCCGGTGTGCGGGCAGCGATCGCGTGCAGATCCACCTCAGGGGCCAGTTTCACCTTTTTGGCATGGATTTTCAAAATAGCTTCACGACCACTCAAATCGGGGCGATCCACTAAGACTTGACGATCAAAGCGGCCGGGGCGCAGCAATGCCGGATCAAGGGTTTCTGGGCGGTTGGTTGCAGCAAGGACAATCACCGTTGCCCCCGTAGCATCAAAGCCATCCATTTCCGTGAGCAGTTGGTTCAGGGTTTGCTCCCGTTCATCATTGCCACCATAGAAGCCGGCACTGGAACGGGACTTACCAATGGCATCCAATTCATCAATAAAGACAATACAGGGGGCTTGCTTTTTCGCCTGCTCAAAGAGATCCCGCACCCGGGCAGAGCCGACACCCACAAATAACTCGACAAACTCCGAGCCCGAAATGGAGAAGAAGGGTACATTAGCTTCGCCAGCAACGGCCTTGGCCAGCAGGGTTTTGCCGGTTCCCGGCGGCCCCACCAGCAGCACCCCCTTGGGAATGCGGGCCCCAATTTGGATATAGCGTTGGGGATTTTTTAGGAAATCCACAATCTCGACCAGTTCTGCTTTGGCTTCTTCAACCCCAGCCACATCCTCAAAGCGAATGCCGGTGTTTGCTCCCTCCACATAGACCTTGGCCCGACTTTTACTGATGGAGAGGACCCCTTGGGGACCACCGCCTACTTGGCGACTGGCAAAGAACTGAAGGATCAAGACAAAAACAATCGGCGGAATGACCCAACCCAAGATATTCAACAACCAGCTATTGCGGGGGGGCGGCGCAGCCGCAAATTCCACTCCCTTTTCCTCGAGGCGCTTGGGTAACTCGAGATCAAAGATCGGAGTGGTTGCTAAAACTTGGGGTGGTTTATTCCCTTCGGGCTTCAGTTGATAGAGAATCTCATTTTGGCCTAGATAGACGCGAGCCACCTCCCCCTCTTGCACCTGATGGATAAACATACTGTAGGGAACCTGGGGCGGGCGCGGTGCAAAGAGTTGGGGAAAGAAGATATTCAGGAGCAAAAACCCCAAACCGAGGAAGAGTAAGGCATTGCCAATCCAACGATTGCGCGGGACTTCGGGCGAGTTTTTGATGGCCATGGGTTAGCTTCCCCAGAGTTCACCTAGGGATTATGGTGACACTTGCAGGGGACCTAGGGCAAGGGCGAAACTTTTAACATTTATTGCCTAGGCGTCCTCAACTGCCCTAGACACAGCCAATAGCAGCAGCATTTGCAGTAGATCTGCTTTGGTAAAATATCAATAGAATTCCCATTCTTTGCATCCCAAAATGACTGATTTAAGCACACTCAAACGCGATTTTTCCCTGTTGCGCGATCGCCTGGGTCAGACCCAGGACTATCTTTGACCCAGCGGCACTGAAGGCCAAGATTCATGACCTTGAGCACACCGCCGCTCAGCCAGATCTCTGGAATGATCAGGCCACAGCCCAAGCCACGCTGCAACAACTCACTGAAGCCAAGGAGACCCTCAGCCAGCTCCAACAGTGGCAAAAAGCAATTGAACACGTGGAAACAGCCCTGGAACTACTGGAGTTAGAACCGGATGAAGGGTTGGTGACAGAGGCAACCACGCTGCTTAGGGAGTTAGACACCCAGTTAAGTCGTTGGGAACTAGAACAACTCCTCAGTGGCCCCTACGACAAAAACAACGCCATTCTCACAATCAATGCTGGGGCGGGGGGTACCGATGCCCAGGATTGGGCAGAAATGTTGCTGCGGATGTACACCCGCTGGGCGGAGCGCCACGGTTACCAAACCCATCTGGCAGAACTTTCAGAAGGGGAGGAGGCGGGCATTAAGTCGGCAACCTTGGAAATTCGCGGTCGCTACGCCTATGGCTATCTGCGTTCTGAAAAGGGTACCCATCGGCTGGTGCGCATTTCTCCCTTCAATGCCAATGGCAAACGACAAACTAGCTTCGCCGGTGTGGATGTGATGCCTGAACTGGATCAATCCGTTACGGTTGAGATTCCCGAAAGCGATTTAGAAATTACCACTTCCCGCAGTGGTGGCAAGGGAGGGCAAAACGTGAACAAGGTGGAAACGGCAGTGCGCATTGTCCATAAACCAACGGGCTTGGCCGTCCGCTGCACGCAGGAGCGATCGCAACTGCAAAATAAGGAAAAAGCCCTTGCCATTCTCAAGGCGAAACTATTGGTGATTGCCCAAGAGCAAAAGGCCAAGGAAATTGCCGATATTCGTGGCGATGTTGTTGAGGCGGCTTGGGGCAACCAAATTCGCAACTATGTCTTCCACCCCTATCAACTGGTCAAGGACCTGCGCACAGAGGTGGAAACGACAGCCATTCAAGATGTGATGGATGGTGACCTTGATCCTTTTATCCACGCCTACCTGCGGCAGCAAACGGCGGAGGCCAGCTAAATAAAAAAACCTCCCCGTCAGCCGTTGGGGAGGTCTTGAACTTCATCAAATGAGAATCAAATGAGAAAAAATTAGAAAAAAACTAAATCTCGACCACGCCCCCTGCGGCCTGCAGGCGAGCACGGGCACGACGAAAGGCTTGGGTGGCTTGAATTTTAGCCTGTTTGGATTCCCCCTGTTCGGCTTGAGCGAGGGCGGCCTGTGCTGCGGCAAACTCAGCTTTGGCTTTTTCGAGGTCAATTGTGTCCCCGCGCTCAGCACCGTTGACGAGAATTGTCACTTCGTTGTTTTCAACTTCGGCAAAACCCCCCATCAGAGCGATCGCCACCCATTCGCGGTCTTGACGCACCCGCATGACACCCGTTTCCAAAGCAGTTAAGAGGGGGGCATGATTTGAGAGAATGCCCAACTGGCCCGTTGTGCTAGGCAAAATCACTTCCTCGGCAGGGGCATCCCAAACAGTTTTATCAGGCGCAATTACCCGAACAGTCATCACCATAATGTATTCCTTGTCACTCAAGAAGGAACGGGTGGGCTACCCCACCCGCTATTGACATGTACTCACCTAGGCTTTCAGTTTTTCAGCCTTAGCTTTGGCTTCTTCGATGTTGCCCACCATGTAGAAGGCTTGCTCTGGCAGATCATCCAGCTCACCGCTGAGGATCATCTGGAAACCTTTGATGGTTTCTTCGAGGGTGACGTATTTGCCGGGGGCACCGGTAAACACTTCTGCCACAAAGAAGGGCTGAGACAAGAAGCGCTCAATTTTGCGTGCCCGTGCCACCGTCAGGCGGTCTTCCTCAGAGAGTTCATCAAGACCCAAAATAGCGATAATGTCCTGAAGCTCTTTGTAGCGCTGGAGGGTGGCTTGGACTGCCCGTGCCGTTTGATAGTGCTCTTCACCCACAATGTCCGGCTGCAACATATTGGAGGTGGAGCCAAGGGGATCCACGGCGGGGTAAATCCCTTTTGCAGCTAGACTACGGGAGAGCACCGTTGTCCCATCCAAGTGAGCAAAGGTCGTTGCAGGAGCAGGGTCGGTCAAGTCATCCGCCGGCACATAGACTGCTTGAATCGAGGTAATCGAACCTTCGGTGGTTGAGGTAATCCGTTCTTGCAGAGCGCCCACATCCGTACCAAGGG
>NZ_JACOMP010000132.1:0-10378 GCF_014466085.1 Thermosynechococcus sp. OHK43 | reverse complement strand
ATTCTGGCGATCGCCACCCGTTTCTATGAACACGCCCTGCGGCAACCCGTTGGTCAAGACGCCCAAGACTATTTGCAGCGGCAGCGCCAGCTCAGGGAGGAAACCATCCAGCAGTTTCGCTTGGGCTATGCCCCCCCAGGGTGGCAAGTTCTTTACACTTATCTTGTGGAGCAAAAGGGGTATCCCCCTGCCCTTGTGGAACAGGCCGGCTTAATTCTGCCGCGGTCCAACGGGGATGGCTACTACGACCGCTTTCGCGATCGCCTGATGATCCCAATTATGGATGCCCAGGGACGGGTAGTAGGCTTTGGCGGTCGCACCCTGAGAAACCAGGAGCCCAAGTATCTCAACTCCCCAGAGACCCTGATCTTTAAAAAGGGGCAATTGCTCTTTGGCCTCGATAAGGCACGGCAAGCGATTGCCCAAAGGGATCAGGCGATCGTTGTTGAGGGCTACTTTGATGTGATGGTTCTGCACCAGGCGGGATTTCCCCAGACGGTGGCCAGTTTAGGGACTGCCCTCAGTCAAGCCCAAATTAAGTTGCTACTGCGCTACACCGAGTCAAAGCAAATTATCCTCAACTTTGATGCAGATCAGGCGGGACAGCGGGCTGCCGATCGCGCCATTGGCGAGGCTGCGGATTTGGCCTATCGGGGGGATCTGCGACTGCGGATTCTCACCTTGCCAGCGGGTAAGGATGCGGCGGACTTTTTCACAGGGGATGAGGCAACCTTGGCGGCACAGCAGGCAGCGTACCAAGGCCTGTTGGATCAAGCCCCCCTTTGGCTGGACTGGCAAATTCAGACCCTTGTGCAGCAGTACGATCTTGAGCAGGGGGATCAATTTCAGCAAGCCAGCCAAGCCCTCAGTGAACTTTTGGCGAAGCTTCCCAACGCCACCCTGCGCAGCCACTACATTCACCACTGTGCTGAGCTATTGGGACGCCACGATAGTCGTTTGACGCTCCGTATTGAAGAGGCGCTGCGGCAACAGGTGCGGGGGCACCGCTGGCAGGGGCGATCGCAAAAATGGCAACGTCCAGCGGACTATAATTTGCGTCAAGCAGCTGAAGAACAGCTACTGCGCCTCTACCTCCACTGTGGCGAATATCGCCCCCTCATTCGACAAACGCTGCAAGCACGGGATATTGAATTTAGCTTCTCCCACCACCGTTGGCTGTGGCGGCAGATCTTAGCCATTGAAGAAGAACACTGTGCCGGCCGGCCTGCCCCCGATGATCCCTATAACACTGAATGGCCACTGCATTCACCCACGGAGATCGGAACACCACTGACGGACTTGGATTTGGTCAGTCATCTTTTTGATCGCCTCAATGAAGCAGAAGATGCTTCTCTGCTGACGCCGCTACTCCATTTAGATGAGACTACTGCCAGCAGTCTCGATCGCCCCAAACTAGTCATCCAGGCCGCCGCCGCTGCCCTTGAGCGCATTGCCATTGAAAAGCGCTGTCGCCACCTCCTGCAGTCTTGGCAGGAAACTGTTGCCTTGATTTTAAGTGAATCTCCTGCCACTGAAGACCTACGCCGCTACCTAGTACTCACCAACAGCGACACTGAGATTGACGATATTTCCAGTGTGGTACCAGAGGGGCTGCAACTCCTTGAACAACTGCGCCGTGACTACTATCGGGATCGCAAATACCTTCAGCAGTTGGATCAGCAGCGCTGTCCTTCCTTGGGGGTGATCCGTGACTATTCTTGATTGGCTTTCGGGGTGTTGAGTGTGGGCGATCGCTGCGAAGAGGGCTGTCCCCAAAAAAACATGAGCAACGTCACGTGAGAAGCGATAGAGGCGAGAACCACTGACCCACCCCAAAGGACTTATCATTCAAGGTTTATTGTCCAAGGTAAGCTCTCAAGACCTCAGGATTGCTTTGAATCTCACTCGGAGGACCGTCAGCAAGATTTTTCCCCGCCGCTAAGACCCAGATGTGCTGACACAGGGACATGACCACGTCCATATTGTGTTCAATAATCAGAAACGTCACGCCCTCCTGATTCCAGCGCCCAATATGCCCACAAATTTGGTTGATCAAGGTCGGATTGACGCCGGCGGCTGGCTCATCGAGGAGGACCATGCGGGGACGGTGCATCATGACTCGCGCCATTTCAAGGAGTTTTCGCTGCCCTCCCGACAATGCACCCGCATAGTCATTGGCCTTGGCTGCTAGCCCCACAGACTCTAAAATTGCCCACGCCCGTTGCTGCAGTTCCTGTTCCTCTTGGCGAATGCGCAGGGGCTGAAGCCAGCTATTCCACAACTTCTCCCCAGTTTGCAGAGGCGCTGCCAAGAGCATATTTTCGAGAACCGATAGGCGTGAGAGTACCCGCGGCACTTGGAAGGTGCGCAGGAGTCCCTGAAGGGCAACTTGGTGGGTTGGCAGATGGCTAATGGGGACACCATCAAAAATCACACGGCCTTGATCGGGCGTAAGGAAGTTGCACAAGAGGTTGAATAGGGTGGTTTTGCCGGCACCGTTTGGACCAATGAGACCAGTAATACTGCCACGGGCAACCCGAATTTCCGCATGATCGACGGCGCGAATGCCACCAAAACTTTTGCATAGTCCTGTGGCCACTAGGAGGTCTGAGGGCAAGACTTGACTGACACCGCTAGAGACGGGCGCGAGAGAAGGCTCATCGACCAAGGCTAAGTTCCTCCTTTTTGCCCAAGATACCCTGGGGTCGCCACATCATCAAGACAATGAGGACAAGGCCAATGAGCATCATCCGCAGCGCCTCTAAGCGACCGCCATCCAGGGGAATAAAGCGGGTCAGTGCAGTGTAGGCCCAAAAAAGGGCGGCACCGAGGAGAGGTCCCATGTTGTTGCCTGCCCCCCCTAAAACCACGATTGTCCACGCCTGAAATGTAATCAGAGATAAAAAGCCATCGGGGTTAATAAATGTGAGCTGCCAGGCATAAAAAGACCCTGCCACCGCGGCGATCGCTCCCCCCAACAACAGCGATTGCATTTTGTAGGCAAAGACATCCTTGCCCAGAGCTTTGGCCACCTCCTCATCTTCCCGGATTGCTTTGAGTACCCGTCCCCAGGGGGAATGAATCCAACGCTCTAACTGCCACACCACCAAAGCCAAAACCAAGACCAAAAGCCACAATAGCCCAGCCCGGTAACTAAACTCCCATAGGCCAAGGGTGAGGGCTTTGACCACAAGACCAACCAAGGCAGCGGCCAAGGTATTCAGGGCAATGGGAAGCACCGCTCGTCTTTCTGGACGGCAATAGTAGCCCAGGAGAGCGATCGCGCCACCAAAGGTCACCAGTGTCAACACAAGAGGCAAAATGGCAATTCCCCGTCCCAAGCTCAAAGGCAGTAACGTTGCCCAAAGGCTGAGGGTACTGGCAATCAATAACGCTGCATAGCTCGGGAGTAACCAGCCGGGGTGCGATCGCCCATACTGCCGCTGTAACCATTGCCACCACTGCCATGCAGCCCCCCCCACCACAGCCCAAAAAAGAGCTATCATCCCCAGCTTAGTCGGTATATTGGGATTGAACTGAGCAAGGGGCAGCGGAAACCCATACACTCCCCGACCCCCTCGGGTTAGCCAATCCTCATTGAGGGCAATCAGGCGGACAATTTCCGCCATGCCGATGGTCACAATTGCCAGGTAATCTTCCCGCAGTCGCAGCGTAGCAATCCCCATTAAAAAGCCTAGTCCCATGGCCAGCACCACCCCAGCCAGGACGGCAAAGAACATCGGCACGCCAGCAATCCCCAACAAAATCGTGGTGTAGGAACCAATGGCCAAAAAGCCGACATGGCCAAAGTTAATTAGCCCCGTATAGCCCCAGTGCAAATTCAGCCCCAAGCTAAAGAGGGCAAAGGTGGCAGTGAAAATACCAAGGGAAATGAGATAACCAACCATTGAGGTCCTGGAAGTTAAGGCCAATACAGCTGCGCTGTTGCGATCGCGCCAGTGGATGCAAGAATCAAAATGCCTATATTTTATACATCAATTGATTCCGGCTGTGCCCAAGGCACAACTCACCCCATTTTTTGGCACACTAGGGAGCACAGTTATTTGAGCAAGGGTGGGTGCCTGAGACTGTGGCCACCCATTTTGAACGGCAACTACAACGTCTGCGCAGTGACTTGCTGCGCCTAGGGGCACTGGTGGAAAGTGCCTGTCAACTGGCCTATGGTGCTCTGATTGAGCGAAATCTCCTCAGTGTTGAGCAGTTGATCCAAAGGGAACAAGACATTAACCGCAGTGCTCAAGAACTCAATCGCCAGGCGATCGCCCTGCTGACATTGCAAGCCGCTGTGGCAGAGGATCTGCGATTTTTGGTCATGCTTTCCCACTTCTGTCGCGATCTAGCGCTCATCGGCGATGATGCCCTTGAAATTGGCCGTGCTGCTCAAACGCTGCTACGGTACCCACCTCCACCTTACCTTGAAGACGTCCGCTTGATGTTCGAGAGAGCACAACTGCTGCTATCGGCCGCCCTATCCGCCATTGCCAATTTTGATCCTGAGGCGGGAGTAGCCCTAGCCAACTGCGATGATGCCGTCGATGCCGACTACCAACGCCTTTATGGGCGACTTTGCGCCCCTTTGAATCCCCAAGAGCCGGTGGAACTGCGCTTGATCCTACTGCTGCTGATTCGCAACTTGGAGCGCATTGGTGACCATGCGACAACTATTAGCCAGCGTGTCCGCTTCATTGTGCGGGGGGAAGGCCTTTAGGAAAAATTGATGTTTTATGCTCGCTGTGGACCTAATTGAGTCCACAACCTTTGAGAATAGAACTAGTCCTAATTCATAAGTGTTGTTGTGCCCGTGCTCTAACCTGAGGATGGGTCTGTTGGGAGGTAAGGCATGCGGTTAAGCCGTCGTTCTTTTTTGTATGGTGCTGCGGCACTGACACTGATGCCGTGGGTTTGGCAAACGGCAGGCGGCTCCTGGGCAGACTCCCTTCGTCCGTGGCAAGTACTCCTGATTGGCATTAACCACTATCCCCAGTTGGCCGGTGTGCCCCCCTTAGCGGGTTGTCTGACGGATGTTCAGCTAGTGAAAAACCTGTTGTTAGACGGGTGGGGGCTGGCGGACAGTGACATTACACTACTGACGGAACAGGCGGCAACCCTGGATGCTGTCCAAGAAACCCTAGGGGTGCTGGAGCGCTCTGGTCAGCCCCTTTTGGTTTACTTTAGTGGCTATGGCACCCTCTGGCAGCAACAACCAGCGCTGGTTTTGGCGGATGCCACAAGATCCGGTGAGGGCATCTTACCTCTTGCTGAATTACTGCGTACCAAAGGAGTACAGGTATGGCTCGATACTCGCTTTAGCCCGCCCCCCATTGAGGGGGAGATGTTGCGTTGGCGATTTGTCCCGTTGCACCCTGGAGAGACCCGTGGCAGAGGCGAAGTTTCCAAAGATCATCTCCTCTGGGCTGATTTGGGGGTAGAAACACACCTGAATGGTGTCCCTATGGGACTCTTTACTGCTAGTTTTAGCCATTATCTAGCGGCTTTGGGGGGCGATCGCCCCTTGGCAACGAGCCTGATGTACACAGCCGATGAACTGCGCTGGCAAACGGGGGCAGAAATGCGTCTGGTGAGCGACGGGTTAGCGGCGAACCTCACCCTATCCCCAGGATTTGATGGTGTAGTGCAGGGAATAGGGCGCGATCGCTCCCTACAAATCTGGTGTGGCGGCCTCAGTCCTTGGCTGTTGACCTACTGTCATCCCCACAGTCGCTGGAGCACTGCCGATGGTGGCACCGTGGTTGACATGGCGAGTTTTAATGGCCTGCTGGCCCAAGGAGTCAGCAGTCAGCCTCTGCAAGTGGGCGATCGCCTCTATGAACAACAGCGGCGTTTAGGGAAAAATCTCCAGCTGCAGGTGGCCCTCGACACCAACCTCAGCAAAATTGAGCGCGTGGATGCCATCAATGCCCTGGCCAATGAAGAAAAAGTTGCTGTCCTCAACAGCAGTGACTCCCTGCCGGATGTGGTTCTCACCAAAAGTGAGACAGCGGGCAGTTATGGGCTGGAGTGGCCAGTAGGGACGTTGTTGGAACACAGTTGTAGTGGTAGCAATGAAGCCGCCAAAGCCGGTATCCGTCGCTTGAACCCCCTACTGAATGCCCTCCTGGCCCAGAAATGGCTGACCCTAACGCTCAATCCCACCTCCAGTCAGGTGGCTGTGTGTACAACTCTTGAACAACTATCGCCAACGGCAAAACTCTTGAGCCGCCAATCCCCCCCCCGCAGTCCCAATCCCCTTCCAGATGTCCTGAGCACCAAGCTGCCAGCCATGAATTTACACAGCCCCCTCACCTTGGCCAAGGGAGATACTTGCCGCTGGAGCCTCTACAACTATGGCGATCGCCCCCTCAACATTGTCGCCCTTGCCTGGGATAGCAGTCAGGGGATGCTCCTGCTGCCGCTGCAAACGCAGTCGTGGCAGTTGGCAGTTGCCCCCGGCTTGAATATTCCCCTCTATACTTGGACGCTGAATCGCCCTTGCCAATGGCTGAAGGTCTTTATCATCAGCAGCCCCCGTCCTCTGAGCCGTTTTAGTCAACTGAGTAGCCACCCCAACCATTCAGAGCCATTCATAAGTTCTGGTGAGGATAGTCTTGCCTTGGTTCTCGGTCTGCTAGGGGATCTCAGCAGTGAACCGGAAGGGAATGAGTTTTGCTTGGATGTGCGGGAGTGGTGTACCCAAGGCTTCACATTGCGGGTGGTCTAGGCCAAGCGGCGCCGTAATAGCGGTTGGATCAGTAGGCTCATTCCTAGGGCGACAGTCAAAAGGATTAGCAGTGCCGCTCCCAAGCTCAGTGACCCCCAAGGAGCCACCATCACCACATCGCTCAACCGCCAATCGGGGTGCAGATAGACATAGCGAATTGGTTCAATGGCCAAACTGAGGGGGTTGAGGCTAGCAATCCACTGCAACCAGCGAGGCATAAACGACAGGGGCACCAAGGCGGTACTGGCAAAGAGTAACGGTAGGTTGATGACAAAAATAACGGCCAACAATTCGATGTGCCCCGGCAAGGCAAAGGTAAGACCGAGGCTCAAGGCCGTTACGCCGAAAACCAAAATCAGCACCGTTGCCAAGACAACCCCAATACCCGCTAAATTCGGTAGCCCCGTTCCTAGGAGTGCCCCCAAGCTGGCGATCGCCACCACCTGAATCAGACTTAGGGTGGTAATAAACAACGCCGAGGCGAGAACAATTGAAAACCGCGAAGCCAACGGTGCCACCAACAGCCGATTCAAAAACCCAAATTCACGGTCAAACATCACCGGCAACCCCGCATTGAGGGCACCACTAAAGGCCGTAAAGACAATAATGCCAGCGCAAAGAAACTGACCATAACTCGTGCTCTCGCCAAAGAGGCCCTGCGGCACATTTTGGAAGAGGGCACCAAAGAGGACCAGCCAAATCAAGGGTTGTACCACCCCCGCCACCAGTGTGGAAGGGCGCCGTTGCAGTTGGATAAACAGGCGACGGGTTAAAGCCAGTGTTTCCTGAACAAATTCACCTGAGAAAATACTGGGAACAGCCGTTGCTGCAGCGGTGCTCATAGGGCAACTCCAAGATTAAACCTACTTTCTAGGTTAACAATGCCTCTAAACCTTGGCGGTAGCTTTCCTTTCGCTCTTTTTCGGCTTTGCTGGTGCCACCTGCATTGCCCAATTGCGGGTGAGGAGCATGCGTGGATGAATTAAGCGATGCTGATCAATCAGCCACAACAGCGTGCGATCGCACACTCGCCACACCGCCTCCTGTAAATTTTGGTGAGCCACCTTGCGCAATTCCTCGAGCTCCACCGTCTGGCCCCGCCCTGGCTCCAAGCTATCCGCAAGAAACACGACACAACTCAAGGCATCCATTCCGGCTTGACCCAAGGTGTGATTGGCGATGGCTGCTAAGACCTGCTCATCAGTCACACCAAATTGCTGCCGCGCCACCAAAGCACTGATGTCGGCATGGAGCAAATGGGGATCTGCTTCGTCTACCTCTGTAATGGGTAGCCCCGCCTCCCGTGCCATACTTAACAATCGCTCTGGAGGAAAGTACTTCGCCAAATCATGCAGTAATCCAGCCCAAGCAGCGCGATCCACATCCAAGCCATGGTGTAGAGCTAGCTCCGCCGCCATTGTTTCCACCCTCAGGATGTGCTGTAGTCGTGGCGCAGGTACATTTGCCGTTAGCCAGGCCAAAACCTGCTGGCGATCGCATAGGAAGTCCTTCGGACTAGCTGTCACAAGCGGGGTCATAGCCAAAGCCACACCAGGGAGGATGAAGTGCTACCCTTGTAGTATAGCAAAGGCTCTTTTCACAAGCTTGGAAGAGCTTCAAAACAGTCAAAGCCCCTGCCGGAAAGGATCAGCTTTCTCCTTATGCATCCCAATACTTTAGAAAAGGGCTACAGGCTTCCTGTCAAACTTCCGTAATTTCACGGATAGGGTGAGGCAAAGAAAAAAGAGTATCGTAAAAGAACAGCGTCATTTTGTGAAAACTACTGAGTTATGCTAGCGGTGGGGGCATCTTTCTGTAAGCTTTGACTTCAAAAAAAACAGGTCACCCTATCTCCCTTCCCCCCTTGTTGAACGTGCTGTTCATCTTCTTGGCTGCTTATGAGTTACTGCCTAAATCCGAACTGTACCAAACCGGACAACCCTGACAATGTCGATGTTTGCCAAGCCTGCGGCAGCAAACTTTTACTCAATAATCAATACAAGGCAATTAAAGTTCTAGGGCGAGGGGGGTTCGGCGCTACCTTTTTGGCCATTGATACGCAACTGCCTGGCAATCCCACCTGTGTGATTAAACAGTTGCGACCAGCAGCCACAGCTCCCCACATCATAGCGATGGCGCGGGAGCTTTTTTTGCGGGAAGCCACCACCTTGGGTAAAGTTGGCAATCACCCACAGTTGCCTCGGCTGCTCGGCTACTTTGAAAATGAAAATGAATTTTACCTGATTCAAGAATACGTGGGTGGCCTTACCCTGCAACAGGAGGTCAAGCGCTTTGGCCCCAAAAGCGAAGAAGAGGTAAAGCAGGTTTTGCAGGAAGTGCTCCCCATCCTTGATTACCTACACACCAATGGTGTCATTCACCGCGACATTAAGCCGGCTAATCTCATCCGCCGTGATATTGATAACAAGTTGGTGCTTATTGACTTTGGGGCGGTAAAAGACAAAGTTACGCAGGCTATGGTGGAAAATGCCCCGGAGCTATCCACATTTACCAACTTCGCAGTGGGAACCCCCATGTATGCGCCGCCAGAGCAAATGGCCATGCGTCCGGTCTATGCCAGTGACATTTATGCCCTCGGGGTCACCTGTGTCTACTTACTGACTGCTAAATCCCCCAAGGAAATTGAACGGGATCCGCGCACGGGCGAATGGCATTGGCAGCGCTACGTCAAAAATATTTCCCCTGCGTTTGCTGCTCTCCTTAACAAAATGCTCCAGGATGCGGTTAAAGATCGCTACCAAACCGCCATGGATGTCCTTGCGGATCTGCAACTACTTGAGTCCAAACAACCAGCTAGTGTCGCTGCTCCTACTGTTTCCGCAGAGGATGATGACCTCAGCAATGCCCTTTCGACCCCGCCGACCCAAGGCCGCCCCCCTGTGCCTGAAGCACCTAAGCGCTCCAGTTATGCCTCATCGGTGAGTCAAAATGCCCAAGCGGCGCGAGTGCGCCAATCACGGATGACAGGGACCCAATTGGGAGGCCCACCGGTTGTCGGAACTGGCCCCGGTCAACACCTCCGTGCCAAAGTCACACCACGGATGACAGCGGCACAGGTGCTCACAGCCTATAAACGGGGAGAGCGAGATTTTATCGATGTCGATCTCTCCAACGTTGTTCTCCGCAATGCGGATCTGGCGGGGGCTAACTTTGCCAATGCCAATTTTACCAATGCAGATTTGAAAGGCTGTATTCTTGCCAATGCTGTCTTGCGGGAAGCCAATTTTCAGGGAGCTAACCTGAATGATGCCAATCTCTGCGGTGCCTATCTGGTGCAAGCCAACTTTGAGAGGGCAAATTTGAAGGGGGCAAAACTACTGGATGCCTCGATCTCGGGAGCCAACTTTACTGGTGCCGACATTTCTGGAGCAGACTTTAGTATGGTCTCGGGGTTTGTTCAAGGTCAGCTCGATCGCGCCAAGAAGAACTGGTTTACAAAGTTGCCTAAATAGAGGGGCAAGTTTGCCCCCCTTCTCTTAGGACATCAAACACTTATCGGAGTCACAGCCGGCTGGCCCTGCCTCCGCCAGGGGTTGGGTATAGCGGGAGAGGGCTTCATGGAAATCATTGACCCGCTTGCGCTGAGCAACTGCAGCAATTTCCTGCTCATAGCGTTCT
>NZ_JACOMP010000131.1:0-5187 GCF_014466085.1 Thermosynechococcus sp. OHK43 | reverse complement strand
GATACTCATTCACCAAGTCGGGTTGCTCCTGCTGCACAAAGTGGCCACAGTGGTCCAAGTATTGAATTTTCAGTTCCTTAACGTAGGCTTCCGTGCCGTAGGTCAGTTCAATGCCCAAGATGGGGTCTTGGCGCCCCCAGAGCATCAGCGTTGGTATGTCGAGTACGCCCCACTCGCGACTGTAAAGACTTTGTAACCCCGCACGGTAGTAGTTGAGCATTCCCGATAGAGCACCCCGCTGAGCCGCGGCATCCTGATAGCGGGCAATGTCCAGGGGGCGGATGGCCTGCTGGTTCACAGCTGCCCAGCGAAAGATTTGGGCGATCGCCCCATAGCCTCCCCACTCCAAGAGTATCTCTGGTAGCCACGGCAGCTGAAAGAGCAGCATATAACTACTGCGCAACCATTGCTCAAAACTCAACTGTTGAAACTTGGCAGGATGGGGGCAAGCCAGCACACTCAGGGTTTGAATCCGCTCAGGTGCGGCATAGGCAACCCCCCAGGCAACCATTCCCCCCCAATCGTGCCCCACCAAGTGGCAGCGCCGATAGCCAAGGCCGTCAAGGACACCGACAATGTCAAGAATTAATTCATCAAGAACATAGCTAGCGGTATCTTGGGGTTTATCGCTGAGATGATAGCCCCGCAAATCTAGGGCAACGACTTTGTGCTTTTCCGCCAATACCGGAATTTGATGTCGCCAAGAGTACCAAAACTCTGGAAAACCATGGAGCAGTAGCACCAACTCCCCCTCTCCTTGGGTGACATAGTGCAGACGAATACCATTGGAGACAATAAACTTATGGATCCACGGGCCTTCAATCATATGCATCTTGGGGGCTGGCACTTTCCACTATACCCAAGGAAACCCTGAAGGAGGGTGTTGCCGCAGCCTCAAGAATAAAACCCCCAGCTGGAATGCGCCGTGGGGGTAATATGTGACCTAAGGAGTCGGAATGCTCCTCGTATAGGGGCAAAGCTGACAATTCCTACCAACTTAATAGGCAAGGGTTTCGAGCGCCTGACGCAGGTAAGCGGTAACGCAAGCATCAAGATCCGTGGGCTGCTCAATAACAACACTCGCCTGCTTTTCGCTCAGCCAGCGCTGAAAACCCGAGCTGTGGGCGATCGCTCGCTTTAGGGAGTTCCAAACCTCGGCGGAGGCTTGCGGGTTGGGAACCGTAACACTTTCCATAGATACTCTCCTAGTCGGTTTGGAGTGAGCGGAAGGAATCAGTTATGGTTCTACGATAGCTTAGGAAACTCCCCCCGTCTGTATGGAATGTTACGACTTATTTCACAATTTAGCTAAGAATGAGCTAAGAATCAAAAAAAGACGCGGTGTTGTAGGCAAGGCATCTGTTGACGCACTTGCTCGAGGCGGCTGGGTTCAATGGCCGCAATGGCGAGGCCGGGGCGATCGCCCGCATCGGCGAGGATGGTTCCCCAAGGATCCACAATCAGTGCATGGCCGTGGGTTTGCCGCCGTGCATAGTGAATCCCCGTCTGGGCCGGGGCAATCACATAACAGGTATTTTCGATTGCCCGAGCCTGCAGTAGAACTTGCCAGTGATCCTTACCCGTGAAGGCAGTAAAGGCAGCTGGCACAAACAACACCGTTGCCCCCGCTTGAGAGAGGGCACGGTAAAGTTCTGGAAAGCGGACATCATAGCACACCGACAAGCCAATATTGCCCAGTTCCTTACTGGGATAGACCGAGGGCAACTGCCGTCCAGCAAGCACTGTGCCCGATTCGTGGTAAATATTGCCATCGGGCAAATCGACATCAAATAAATGCACCTTTTGGTAGCGGCTCAATTCTTCCCCCGTCGGCCCAATCAATACCGCTGTGTTATAGACCTTGCCTGCCGTTGCCGGCACCGGGTAGCCACCCCCCACCAGCGTAATCTGAAATCGCTGGGCCATTCGTTTCAAAAAGGCCTCAGTCCGCTCAGCGATCGCTGCCGCTTGGGCAACCTTCTCGCGATCGTCACCCAGAAAGGAAAAATTTTCTGGCAACCCAATCAGTTCTGCCCCTTGTTGCACCGCCAATTCAATGAGTTCTTCTGCCTGAGCCAAATTGGCTTCAAGATTGGGTTGGCTCGTCATTTGGACTGCGGCAGCGAGATAGGATTTCATGCCCGTTGCAAAAAAGACAGCAACCCCTCATTCTAGCGCTGCAATCTGCCTAGGGCAAGTTTAGCGAGAACGCAGGTTCCGCAAGATCGGATTGCGTTGGGTAGGGAGCTGATGCTCATGGGCAGTGCGATAGGCCCAAAAGACATAGCCGGCAATAAAGAGGTTCAACAGCACGACTAGCAGGAGCTTGGTACTGCTAATGGGATGCAAGCGCGGCGTTTTTTGGGGTAGAAATTGGAGGGCCATGGCTGCGCTCAGAACGCAACAGTTCCAGAGTCCACCATCATTAGTCGTTGCTCAGTCTCAATTTGTCTCAGTTTGTCTCAATTTGTCTTCTGTGACCAACAATGGCGAAGTTCCGGTTGCCTCTACTATAGATGCTCCCTCAGGCACAACCCCGCATCTGAAATGTCTTTTAATAGTCGATCATAAAACTATATTTTTAATAGTCGATCATAAAACTATATTATTTATTATTCTCAGACATGCTAAGGTACCCCTAAAAAGCCATCCGCCCCCCAGGAAGGCCTCGGGAGCGGTCTGGTGGTTATCGTGAGTATCAACTCCTAGGAGAAGCGACCTCCTAGATGCTGATTTAAAATCAACAGATGGAGAACAACTCTTCCCTAGAGCTGAGGAACTCCAAAACGACGACCCAAGCGTTTACTACTATCTGCCATGGGCATCACCTCCATCTCCCTAAACGGTAACTTGCAAAACAACTGGCTTTAGGATAGCACACTCAAACGGTGTTGTGGCAAGCGCTGGGCAAAATTAGCATGGCATCGCCAAAGGAATAGAAGCGGTACTGGCGATCGATGGCCTGTTGGTACAACTGCAGCAACCGTTCACGGCCAATAAAGGCACTGACAAGCATCATCAAGCTAGAGCGGGGCAGATGAAAGTTGGTAATGAACCCCTCGACAATCTTGGGCTGATACCCCGGATAAATATAGAGATCGCTCTTGCCGCAAAAGGGCTGAAGGGTGCCTGACTGGGCAGCTGTTTCTAGGGAGCGAATAACGGTGGTGCCGACGGCAATGATTCGTCCCCCGGCGGCTTTGGCCGCCTGAATCCGTTCGACGGTGGCAGCCGGTACCTCAATCCATTCTTCGTGGAGATGGTGGTGACGAATATCCTTGGCCTCCACAGGACGAAAGGTGCCAATGCCCACATGGAGCGTTAGAAAACAGTGATCAATGCCGCGATAGGCCAACTTGCTAAAGAGTTCGGGAGTAAAATGCAAGCCAGCGGTTGGCGCAGCCACGGCACCGGGACGGCGGGCATAGACGGTTTGGTACTGCTCAGTATCCGCAATGGGATGATCAATGTAGGGAGGTAAGGGCACTTCCCCCAGGTGATCCAGGTATGACCACAGGCGATCGCCCGGCGGCAGGTCGAATTCAATCACCCGTCCTCGGGTTTCCTCATCAATGGCCTGTACCGTTGCTTGCAGCGAGCCGATTTGAATCACTGCCCCAGGGCGCAATTTTCGACCGGGTTTTACCAAGGCCAACCACTGGCGATCGCTCAACTCTTCAAGGAGAAACACCTCAACGGTGCCGCCGGCGCCGCCCACTTTTTGACCCATCAGCCGCGCTGGAATCACCCGCGTATCATTGAGCACCAGCAGATCCCCTGGCTCTAACAGTTGCGGTAGCTCATAGAAGTAGTGATCTGCGGCTGTGTTGCGGGTCACCACCATCAGGCGGGAGCGATCGCGGGGGGAAACCGGCTGTTGGGCAATCCGCTCCGCCGGCAAGGAATAGTCGTAGGCATCGAGGGAAAAATCCGCAGGGTTAGGCATCACTTGGGGGCGATCAACGGTGAGGATGAGGGCTTTTCTACAGTATTAGACCGATTCATAGAAGTCATAACAGCCAGAAAGCTAAAGGCAGCAGTGGCAACACCCACAGCAATCAGCAGGAGCAGCCACCCTTGGGAACCAAGTTTATGGACTTGCTGCAGTTGGGGTTGAGGGGATTCCAGAACTTGGGAAACCGTCAGATTGAGTTCTGATGGCTCGGGTGGAGGGACGTAGCCCATTGTAATGTCTGTCACCTCTGGCAGCTCCCCTTGACAGACAATGTTGCTATAGTCCAAGTCAAGGACACCGGCTGTATTCTTTACCCGACAGTGAATGAGCACCACCGTTACATTGTCATGGCCATTGAGGCGATTGGCAAGATCAATCAGTTGTTCAGCAGCAGCAGTAAGGGAAACCCGACCTTGGAGTACAGGCAGCAGGTACTGTCGCCAGTAGGTTTCCACGCGGTTAAAGTCGCTGAGACCGTCGGAACACAGCAGCAGAATTCCCTCTTCATCCAGCAAAAAGCGCTCAACCGTGGGGTGGAGATGCTGGGAGGGTGCCATGCCCAAAGCTTGCACCAAGGAGCCACCATAGGGCAACTCCAGGGCTTGATGGTAGGTACTCATTCCCAAGCGCACATCGCGGCTGGCCACATCGTCATCGAGGGTGAGTTGGTAGCAGCCCCAGCGGTTGATCCAGTAGGCGCGGCTGTCCCCAATGTGGGCAAGGTAAAGATGGGCGTGTTCAATCAGGGCACCGACAACCGTGGTTCCCATGCGCTGGCGCTCGTGGCGCTGCTCCGTATCATTGCGTTGATTGATCGCATCATTAGTGGCGTGAATGGCTGTTTGAATCGCTTGCTCCACTGTGGCGGGAGGGGTCTCTAGAAGATTAAGGGATTTGAGGGTTTCCGCCAGGATGTCAATGGCCAAGCCTGAGGCCACATCGCCGCCTTCATGGCCCCCCACACCATCGCACACCAAGGCCAAAACCCGTGACTGATCGGCAAGGTCAGTCTGGGGCAAGCACTTATCCTCATTGCGACTGCGACTAGGCCCCTGGTCGGAGCGGCTGGCAATATCGTAGTGGTACTCATAACCAAGGTCATCGAGAGCCTGTTGAAAGAGGACCTCTAGGGTTTGGCGCACAGATTCAGGGGCGGCTTCCCGAGGATCCTGCATTTGTTGACACAGGATTGTGAAGGCCTGCTGAAAGTTTTCCCCTTGATCGGTAAAGTT
>NZ_JACOMP010000130.1:0-7273 GCF_014466085.1 Thermosynechococcus sp. OHK43 | reverse complement strand
GAACTGGCACGCCTGAACTATGACGAGAAAAATCTGGCGATCGCCCGCGGCGAAGTGGAAAAATGGCGTTGGGCCGAAGCCAAGGAACAGGAACTCCGCCAAGCCCAACGGCAATACCAGCAGATTCAGCAGCAACTGCCAAACCTGATGGCCCAACAGGAGGAACTGCAACGGCAGCTCAATGCCCTTGAAACCACTTCCCCTCTTGCCCAGACCTTGGCAAGGATTGACCAGCAATTGGCCACCTTAGCCTACAATCCAGAGCGCCATACCCAAATTCAGGCCCAACTGGCTGCCCTCGCAACGGACTATGAGGCCTATGAGGCCCTGCAACGGGGGCGATCGCGCCAACCCCAACTCCGCCAAGACCTCGAGCACCTAGCGGAAACGCTGCAGCAACAACAGGCACAATTGCAACACATCACTGACAAACTCGCCACCCTTGAAGAAACCGCTCGCGCCGCTAGCCGCCTGGCCGCCGATCTCCATCAACAGCAACAGCACCTCCTCAAGCAACAGCAGACCCTCGAGGCCAACCTTGCCCAGCATGGCAAACTCAGCGCCGAATTAGAGCAACTCCATCGCCTCAGACAAGAATACGAACAGGGACAGCAAACCCTTGCCCACCTCCGTCATCAATACCGCCTCTACTGCGAGCTAGCCCAAGCCTTAGGCAAAAATGGTATTCCCGCCCTGCTTATTGAAACCGTCTTGCCCCATCTAGAGGCAGAAACCAATCATATCCTCGGTCGCCTCAGCAACCACCAACTCCATGTGCAGTTCATTACCCAGCGCAGCCGCCGTCGCAGTGGAGCCGACACCAAGCCCATTGAAACCCTTGATATTCTCATTGCCGATTGCCAAGGGACCCGTCCCTACGAAAGCTATTCGGGGGGTGAAGCTTTTCGCATCAATTTTGCTTTGCGCTTAGCCTTAGCCCGACTCTTGGCCCAGCGATCGGGGAGTGATGTCCAGTTTCTGATTATTGATGAGGGATTCGGTACCCAAGATGCCCAGGGTTGTGAACGGCTGATTGCCGCCTTGAACGCGATCGCCCCCGAATTTCACTGCATTCTCGCCATTACCCATGTTCCTGCCCTCAAGGAAGCCTTTCAAACCCGCATTGAGGTCACCAAAGTAGCCGGAGCCTCCCAACTGAGCATCATCACTTAAGCCCGTCGTTGGTCTTTTCGCCAAAATAGTAGAGTAGGCTCAGAAAGAATCACTTTGCAACGATGACAGTTGAACTCATTGCCAAGCTCAGCGATCCCATTGTCAGTGCCGGACAGGGGGCACAGCGCCAACTAGAGCTGACGCTAAGGGCACAGCGGCAACAACAGCGCGCTCCTCTAAATCTCTGCTTGATTTTGGATCACAGTGGGTCAATGGCATCGCAACCGTTGGCAATGGTGAAACGGGCAGCAGAGTCCCTAGTGGATCGGTTATTGCCGAGCGATCGCCTGAGTGTCATTGCCTTTGATCACAAAGCGAAGGTTCTGGTGCCCAACCAGACGGTCTGGGACAAGGAGGCCATTAAAGCCCAGATTGCCACCCTCGAACCGGGGGGTGGAACCGCCATTGATGAAGGGATGAAACTAGGATTGAAGGAAATTGCCACAGGCAAGCAGGGTACTATTTCCCAAATCTTTCTGCTCACAGATGGTGAAAATGAACACGGTGACAACCAGCGTTGCCTTGAGCTGGCCAAGCTGGCCGCGGAGTACAACATTACCTTGAATGCCCTAGGGTTTGGCGTCCACTGGAACCAAGATGTCCTTGAACAAATTGCCGATGCCGCTGGCGGACGGCTGGTGTTTATTGAATATGCTGAGCAGGCGATCGCCTGTTTTCAATCCCTCTTTAGCCACATCAGCAACGTGGACTACACCAATGCCCATGTCCTACTCACCTTGAGTGAAGCCGCTCAACTGGGGAACTTCAAACCCGTGCACCAAGTGGCGCCCGACACAATTGAACTCACCTACGAAAGCCCCGATCCCCACGAGTATGTGATTCGCGTGGGGGATGTCTCGGCAACCATCAGACGGACACTCCTCATTACCCTAACGACCCAGCCCTTGCCAGCGGGGTCTCACCTCATTGGTTTTGCCCAAGTCCGCTATGATGACCCGGTGCAGCAGTCCAGAGGCCTTTTCTCTGAGAGGATTCCCCTGACGCTCACAGCAGAACCAGAGCACGTGCCCCAAGTAGATCCAGAGGTACAGCAAAGCATTCTCATCCTCGAAAAATACCGCAAAACTAAGCTGGCAGAAACGAAGCTGCAATCGGGGGACACCGCTGGCGCGGCCACCTTTCTTCAGAGTGCGGCCAAAACTGCTCTACAACTGGGGGATGCGGAAGCAGCAAAAGTCCTTGAGGCCTCTGCCCAAGAGCTACAGCAACAATCTACCCTCAGTGAATCTGCCCTCAAGCGCACGCGCATTGCCTCAAAAACAGTCCTGAGCCGTCCCCCCTCAAACTAGCCACAGGGCATCGCCATTCTGGCAGCCTAGGAGAGATTGGGCACTGCCCCTATTCACCGCTAGCTCAATAAACCCATGACTGCCTACCAAGGCAATCAGATGGTGAGGTGGGGCATCGCCATAGGTGGGGACAAGGGGAATCTGCTGCCCCTGAATCCGGATTTGGTGATAGCCCTTAGCCAACAAATGCCCAGGGAGCGTAGTAATCACATTCCCAAAGTGATCAATGGCTTGAATCCAGCCTTGGACGCCTTGGGGGGTCATCTCATAGGTGAGATGGGGCAAGCGCACCAAACTGTCTGGGTCAATGGCACAGCCAAGGAGAGCAAAATCCGTTCCTGCGGCTAAATGGGCAGCCACGGCGGCAAAAATGTCCCGCCCATGGAAGGTCAAACTGGGACTGGCGGTGCGCCAAAATTGCGGTTGGGTTAGCTCAACGACGCGTCGGGGAGAATAGCGATCGCACACCTGGCTAAAGATGCCATTATCTGGACCAACACAATAGCCAACCTCCAAATCGAGGGCGATCGCCCGCCGACTTGTGCCCACCCCCGGATCCACCACCACGATATGCACCGTTTCCGGCGGAAAATAGGGCACCGCTTGCAGCAGTTGAAAACTGGCTGTGCGGCAATCCTGGGGTGGAATTTCATGGCATAGGTCAATGACCTGGGCTTGGGGGCAAATACTGAAAATCACCCCCTTCATCACCCCCCCATAGACATCCCGGTAACCAAAATCCGTCAGCAGTGTAATGCAGCAAGCCATGGGCATTTCACAGCAACAGTCGCTTAAATAAGGGTTCAGGAATCCAACGAATCACCGCCATGATCCAGCGCCAAGTGGATCGCACGTAGATCACGTCCTTCTTTTTTTCTATAGCTGAGAAGATTGCATTGGCCACTTCCTTTGGCTCCGCCGTAAGTTGGGGGGGCAATTTCCTTCCTTCGGTCATCCGCGTCTTCACATAGCCGGGCAAAACCGTTAAGACCTGTACCCCCGATTTGGCAAGGCGATGCCGCAATCCCGACAAAAATGCTGTGAAGCCAGCTTTCGCAGAACCATAGAAGTAATTACTTGCCCGCCCCCGTTCCCCAGCGACAGAGGAAATCCCCACTAACGTACCAAACCCCCGCTGCTCAAACAGATTGGCAAAGAGACTTAAAATAACCGCTGGACCTTCATAATTGGTGCGCATCACTTCAAGAGCAAGGGACAAATTTTGCTCACATGCTTTTTGGTCTGGCATGAAACCAACAACACAGATCACAATCGCCGGCTGCTCCGGGAGTTGCTGGATAAAGGCTGCATGGGTCTCCAGCGCCAAGACATCAAATTCATGGATACTGACAGCCACACCATAGCGTATTTCCAAATCCGCTTTATCTGGCTCCAGGCGGCTCACCTGCCGTGCAGCCAATTGAATTGGATAACCCTGAGCCGCAAACTGATGGGCGATCGCCCGCCCCATATCGGAAGTCGCTCCCAAAATCAGAACAGGGGCGGTCATAGATGTAACCTCTTCGACTGTTCTGAGGCAAAGTTCACCGTCCACTGGTGGGCATCCCTGACTTTTACAAAGGTTTCTACCCGAGAATCGGACTGGCGCAGTCGCATCGGAGTTAAATGGCTATCCTTGGCAAGGTAAAAGCGACCCCCATACTGTAGAGTGATTTCCTCCAGTTGATCCAAAAGCTTGAGGGTGCGTTGGGACATCGGAAAGTCCAGAGCCAAGGTATAACCCGCCATCGGAAATGAAAAATAACCCTGTTGATCACCCAACTTCTTCAAAACTCCGAGAAATGACCCCGCTCCTGCGACTGACGTGCAATGCAGTAACGCCGCTAGACCCTCGCGGGCAGTGCTCAGGGGCAAAACGCATTGGAACTGGACCAAACCACGCCGCCCATAGATGCGATTCCACCCCAAGAGACAATCCAGGGGATAGAAGAAAGTATCCCAATCCACAAAGGACTGGCCGGCTTTGCGTTGACTATTGAGGAAATACAGTTGATTAAAGGCACGCACAGTTAATGAATTCAAGGCACCATTGGGAAAATCCACAGGAATCGAGAACTGACGCCGTTGCGGAGTCCACAGTGGCCTGTGCCGATATTTGGTTGGCAGCTCCTCCCGCGTCGCGTGTTCTCCTAGCATCAGCACAGACCGCCCCAACTGAGAACGAGCCGCTAGACAATCAATCCAAGCCACGGCGTAGGTCACATCCTGCGCAGCCTCAAAGAGATCAACGGCCTCGTCTAAATTCCTGGCGATATAGGTGGTTTGGCGAATCCACGCAGTTTCAATGGGGCGCAATCGAAAGGCTGCCCTGAGGATCACCCCCGTCAAGCCCATTCCCCCCACCGTCCAGTAAAACAAATCTCGATTTTCTGAAGGAGAGCAGCGATAAATTTGCCCCTCGCTAGTTAGGAGATCCAGCCAGTCTAAACTTTGAAGAAAACTGCCCTCTTTGTGGTGGTTTTTTCCATGAACATCGGCGGCAATCATGCCCCCCACCGTAACGAACTTCGTGCCAGGGGTCGCCAAGGGAAACCAACCGCGAGGCCCAAAAATCTCTAGAATCTCTGCCAGTAGAACCCCTGCCTCAGCAATCAATTGACCGGTTTGCGGATTAAACCCCAATAGGCGATTGAAGTGGCTCATTTGCAGTGTTGCTTGCCGATTGAGGGCGCTATCTCCGTAGGCACGGCCATTTCCACGGGCAATGAGCGGCAAACCACTGTTGAGAAGCTGGATAATCTCGGATTCTGAGCGCGGGCAATAAACGTGACAGGTCTGCACAGGATACCGTCCCCAGCCGCAGAGCCTTTTGAGAGAACTCCTAGGAGTCATTAGAGAAGACATAGCGTTTATCCAAGTGATACTTGACCCCATAGCCAATGGCTAAACCAATAATGGCACCCATTTCCCGCATGAAATGGCTTTGCCAAATCAACCAAAATAGGGTTTCAAATCCCCAAAAAATGGCGGTTGTAAAAATTCCCATTGAAGCATACAGACTAAATTGACGGCTATAGTGATGTATACCCTTTTTATGATCGAAGAAAATCCATCGCTTATCCAGATAGTATTTCACCACCAACCCCACGAGCGTACCCACTGCTACTGCGGCCACAAAATAAGGGAAGCTATTATCAATGATTAATATTATCCTCTGAAAAAATAAATTCATAAAGGTAGCAATCACCGCAAAAACGGTATAGCGAATAATTAGGGTTTGTAAAGTCATAAAACTCCACCTAAGATAAAGCAAACCAGACAAATCAAGAAACAGATTTGGCTTTGTCGATCTTTAATTGCATAAACAATTGGATCATAGTGCATCAAACCGCGGTGGGTCAGCATGATGGTTCGGGTAATCCAGTATAGAAGCACACAGCAAATGCCCCAGAGTACCTGTGGGTTTGTGTAAAGAAGCTGCACTTGGGGAGAGTTGATATAGAGCGCCAGCACCAAAATTGAGACATAACCCGCCCCAATGGCCATCATGCTAATAATCGGCAAATCGTCAACGTGGTAGCCTCGACCACTGGCCTTGAGTTGTTTGCGGTGATAGTAATCCACCAGTTCTGCTTGGCGCTTGACGGTTGCCAGACAAAAGAAGAAAAAGATGGAGAAAGCCAAAAGCCACACACTGAGGGAAATCCCTGTGGCAACCGCACCTGCAAAGATGCGAATCGTGTAAAGGCCCGCAAGGACGCAAATGTCAATAATCATCCGGCGCTTTAGGTAAAAGGAGTAGGCAGTGGTGAGACCATAATAGGCGAGGAGAATGCTCAGAAATGACCAACTAATGGTGGTGGCGATCGCCACGCCGCCGCCGAGGAGGATCAAAATCAGCCATATCCCGTGGGAGAGGGGAATATCTCCAGCGGCAAAGGGACGATGACGCTTGCGGGGATGGGCGCGATCGGCCTGCAAATCTAAAAGGTCATTTAAGACATAGACACTGGACGCCGTCAGACTAAAAGCAATTGCTGCCACCAGCGCAATCCAAAAGGTGGACAAATTAAACTGGTGCGCCGCGAGCATAGGCACAAAGACCAAAACATTTTTTACCCACTGATGGGGCCGAATTTCCTTGAAGTAGGGTTGAATGCTTTGTTTTGCGCTCCCTAAATGTTCCACATTGGGATTGATTTGCTCGACTTTTTGGCGTAGCCGAGGAGATGCATTGACGGTAATTGCTTTGGCCACAACTGCCCACACAGGTAAATCAGCCTCAGAATTCCCCATGTAGATAACATTTTTCTCACCCAAACGCTCTAGGATAAACCTTGCCTTGTTTTCTCCCTTCAAATTAAGCTGGCCATCAGAACCATAAACCTCATCAAAAAGCCCCAAATGGGCAGCAATCCTTTCAGCGGCGAGTTGATGAGTGGCAGTGATGAGGGCAACCTTAGCCCCCTTGGCTTTCCAATCTTGGATATACTGAATAACTTCTGAGTTATAGGGTAATGTGGTAATGTCCAAGTCAGTACAGGTAGCTAATTTTCTTTTGATCTGAGCAGGATTGAAGCTTTTTATTTTGAAGAGTTGAATTAGTAGCTCACTAAAAGACAAACAGATTAATTCTAGAAGGACATTCGTTCTCAGTAGGGTGTTATCCAGATCGATAAGAAGGTAAACCATTTTTACAGTTTAAGGTTTTGCGGTATTTCTTAATCTATATTGAATATTCAAAAAGGGCCGTATCGCACTGCAAGCAGCAACACCTCTTGCAGGGGAATAGGTAACAGATTATGAATTCTCTGCTGCTGGGCATGACG
>NZ_JACOMP010000129.1:0-8517 GCF_014466085.1 Thermosynechococcus sp. OHK43 | reverse complement strand
TCCTTGTACCTTGCTTATAGCTATGATAAGAGGAGATTTAATTGAAGTAATTCTATGCTTTTCTGGGGATAACTTGGCTAGTAAAATGTCAAAGAGTTTCTTATCTCTTCTATAGGAAAAAGCTGGGGA
The DNA here is from genome assembly GCF_014466085.1 of Thermosynechococcus sp. OHK43. NCBI lineage: Bacteria > Bacillati > Cyanobacteriota > Cyanophyceae > Acaryochloridales > Thermosynechococcaceae > Thermosynechococcus > Thermosynechococcus sp. OHK43. The sequence goes on along the minus strand of NZ_JACOMP010000129.1, from coordinate 8,388 downwards.
ATGGGGACAAGGCAAGGCCTGTTGACTGTAAAACTTTGTTACACTCAGGGATTGAGAGACGCAACCTATGAGGAACGACACTCCTATGAGTCAATCGCCGCTGGAGGCCTTTTTCCTTGGTCGAGCGACCGCAACGCTCCTGCGTGATCAGGCGCAGCATTTGTTTGTCGAATTCCTAAGTCAAGTGGGGCGATTTGATGCCGAGCAGCGGCAGCGGCTCCATGAATTCATGGAAGAGGTACAGACTCGTGCCCGCCAAGAAGCCGAAATGGTGGTGCCGCGGGGGAGCCAACGGGTGGATTGGCAAGCTCTGATTGATGATTTGCGCGCTGAAATTGCGGCCCTACGCACGGAACTGCAGCGCTACCGCAATCGTGAAAGTTAGCGACGGGGAACAACGATATATCCTGTTGTGAGGTAGGCCTCGGTGGTTGCTGGTGCTGGTGAAAATGACTCGGTGCCGAACACCCAGTGGCGATCGCTCCCCCAGTACCACCAATAGGCTGCTGTATAGGCACAGAGAATCGCATCCAGTTGATCTTCCAGCCCTTTGAGATCGCGCCCACTGGTGGGCAGTGCTTCCGGGAACTGCAACCTTAGGGACGGCTCACAGTGGCAAAGGCGGCTTGTCATTAACTCTCGAAGACGAGCTAACCCCCTGCGTCGCTCTGCAAGGCGGCCTTTTTTGTACTTGATGATTTGATCAAGCTCAAAGAGGGCGATCGCCGTAGCATGGGGGAAGACTTCAATTTGAAACCGTCCCGATTGCTGCGGCCCGATGGTAGGGGCATGGTGAAAGCCCCGTTGGCTGAGGGCTTCACTGAAACCCGTGGTGTGGCTTGCAAAGGGGGACTGCTGATTCGCAGGATAACAGCCAGCATGGTAGCGCCCAAGGACTTGATGGGACTGGCGATCGCAGGAGCGCATACCCCTGGGATTGGGAATAATTAGGGGCGCATCCACCGCCACCATTGCTGCTTGCCCAGAGGGTGCATCCCGATCAATCCATGCCAAGAGTTCCTGCGTATCACAGGCGCGATCGAGGGCAACCACCGCCAAATCTTGCCCCTGCCACTGCAAACAGCAGTACCCTGATGCCCCTCCTTGCCAAGCCAGATCAACGCCGAGAAACCGCATTCGCTGCCATCAACTGTTGTTGCGGTGGATGATCTTGAATGAGCAAAGCAGCAGCCACCACCCCCACTGCCGGTACCAGTACCAAACCAACTAAGGGGATCAACAGCCCCAAAAACTGCGCCAAACCAAGGCCATAGATCTGTGGCCTATAGGCACGGGTCAAAAGTTTGCGCTCCCTTAAAGAAGTGCTGTGTTTTTCAAGGAGGTAATCAAAACTGCCGCGCCCTAGAAAGAAACTATTGACGATCGCCATCACGACAGGTTGCAGTGGTCCCGTTAAAAATGAAAGCAGCAGAAAAATCACCTGCACCACCGCATCCCGCAGGGCAAACCAGCTACCGACAACGGCATTCCATAAATCACGCTGCCACCCCACCTCGATTGTTTGTCCCGTGGTAATTTTTTCAACACGGTTAAGCAGGGGGCCAAGGAAAGGAATCACCACAAGGGGAATCAGTGTTTGATAGCCAATCAGGGCTAAAAAGACAGCAAGGAGGGTTGCCAAAATATCAATGAACCCTTGGTAGAGCCACTGCCATTCCTCAGCAACAAACCAATAATTGCCAACGACTTGAACAGCCCAGAAAGCAGCAATGATGAGCGTTACCCCCAGAAGGAGGCTCAAGAAGGCAGGTAACAGCACATAGCCCCAAAGATGATAACGGGCTATAAAAAAAAGACCACGGCCAAAGGCAAAGAAACCCGCCTGAAACTGCTGTGCTGCTGACCAAAGCTGCTTGATCACTCCATTAGCCAGTTCTAGAATCTTCTAGGGAAATCCTCGCCTATCCACGGCGGGGCGGTGTACCTTCATCATCCGGCGGTGGGGCATCGGCAACAAAATTAGGGGTATTGGCCTGTTCAGCACGGGAAATCGGCGTTGCTGTCGGTCGCCATAGCCAACTCGTCAACAGTCCAAGGGTGAAGAGTCCCACCAGCAGGGGGATAAATAGATCCGTCATTGTTGTTTGCCTCATTAAATTCATCAAATTCATCATTGTACAGAATTGGAGGAGTCTCCCTTGAGCGCTAGCTCCCCTGACGCAGGGTCACCCTTGTAAGTTCCAGTAGAGCTCTTTTGACCAGCATTGATCTTTTGACGAGCATTGAAGTATTCAAACTAGTTAAATCCGCCCACTGGATCAGGGAAGTTTAAGCTATTGTTGAAGTAGCCATCTTGGGTGATAAGAGCAATGCCCCTGTCTCCCTTTTTGATTTGGTTAATTCTTGCCATCATCCTTTTTGTGATGGAGCTTGTTTTGCCGACGGCTTTTATGGAAGCCACCATCGGCCTCAGTGCTCTTATTGTTGCATTTCTCTCGTTCCTAATTCCCAGCTTTTCAGTACAAATTCTCCTTTGGATGGTGCTCTCCATTGTTGTGGTCTTTCTGTTGCGGCGCTATCAACCGAAGCGAGTTCCGCCAGTGCTCAAGGAAGCCGCCGAGGCCAAAACAATCACGAGAATTCCCGCTGGCGAAACGGGGCGAGTACTGTACGAAGGGATTTCTTGGCAGGCTCGCTGTGACGATCCCCACTTGGTCATTCCCGAACATCAGCGGGTGATTGTCATTGGCCGTCAGGGAACAACGCTCATTGTGATGCCTGAAGATGCTATTTAGCCCTAGGGGGCGATCGCCGTTTCTTGCGGTGTGTAGTGGCTGGATCAATGGGAAAACCGGCAAGGGGAACTACCTGGTCGAGGCGCTCTTTTTCCAGCCGTTTTAATTCCGTGTAATCTACCCAATGGATGCAATCGACGGGACAAGTATCAATGGCTTCTTGAATCAGTTCAAGGGGGTCACCATCTTGGCGCACCACCCGCGATCGCCCGTAGTTAGGCTCGATATAAAATGTATTTCGCGCCACATGGGCACAGTGTTTGCAGCCAATACAGGTAATTTCATCGACATAGACACCGCGTTGGCGATGGGCTCCCCCTAGTTCAGGTTCATAGCCACTGCGAGATTCACTTTGGCGCAGTTGACCACCAAGCTCTGGTTCTAAACCAAGGGGCTGACCCATCTGCCGATCCATTTGCGTGAGAGGCTAGGAACGCCAGCGTTGCAGCACGACCTTGACACTACCATCGGCCTGCTGTTCTGTGGCCTGCACTTGAAAGCCCTGTTCCGTTGCAGATTGCAGCACCGCATGGTAGGCATAGCGTTGGGTAACTTTATTCAAAAAGCGATCCACTGACCATGCCTGCTGCCAAAACTCCAAATCCGCCACTAGCTCGTACTCAGTGCCATTCCAGCGAAAGCCAATGTCATAGCCATTCTCTTGGGGAACAACCACTTGAGCGGTTTGGGTTTGACCGCGAAACCCGCGCACTTCTTGAGAGCCAGATTGCCACGGTAAGCCCAAGTCCGTTAGGGCAGCTTGTAAAGCAGGTAAACTCCGAATTTGGGTTTTGATTTGGCTGAAGTGCGACATGGATCACCAATCCTCAACGATTACCACTGGGAGGGGACAGATTGAACAACCAATTGATTTTCTTCCTCTTGGGAAGCATAGTATTCTGCGGTGGGCTGTTGGCTAATGACACATCCGAGTTGTGCTTCAATGGCAGCAGTCACCTCAGCACAGGATGCCCCAGCAATTCCCGTCACCGTTTCAACGACGCGGCCATCGGGATAAATAACAAATTCAAGGGTTTCTAGCATTGGCACAACCGACTCACTCGCAGTTATGACAAACCGCTTACGAGGATAAAATTCAAATCCCAACCTATGAAACTCATTGTGACGAAGGCTAACCAAAGGAGTCAAGGTCTTTAATAAACTTTACACTCCGCAGTCGTTTCCCTAAGACCCTGAGTAAAACAGATAATAGGGCAATCTATAGAGCTTTCTCTGCTTCAGGGATTAATAACAGATATGTACATGTGACTGAGAGGGCAGGGAGGGGCAGCATGTCCTAACAGTTCAGATCAACAGTCGTCACTATTGGACCACGGTCGCGTTTTCTAACGTTACAGATACATTTACTGTGATTATAGATAGCAGTGCTAAGATTACAGGTGTTCATTTCGAGCCATATCTGACCACCTATCTGCTGAACCTCTGCCCTCGTTCTTTCGGCCTTGACCTCTATGCAACAACGGCGTAGTTCTCCTGCACCTGAATTATCGTTGCAAAATACGCCCTTTTTTCGGGATTTACCGCAGGCGGTGGTAGAGAAAGCCCTAGCCCATGTGGTGACACGTCAGCATCCTGCCAACCGAGTGATCCTGCTGGAGAATGACTGGGGCACATCGGTTTACTTTATTCTCAGTGGCTGGGTCAAAATTCGCACCTACAACATGGATGGCAAAGAAATCACCCTGAATATCCTTGGCCCTGGAGAACTCTTTGGCGAAATGGCACCCCTAGAGGAAGTGCCCCGCTCAACGGATGTGATTACCCTAACACCGACGGTTGTGGCCAACATGCCCGCGGCGGATTTTGTCAATCTCGTCAATACTGAACCCCAAGCAGGAATACGCCTCGCCAAGTTAATGGCACGACGGCTACGGCAAGTGAATCGGCGGCTGCGGCTGCGGGAAGCCGATAGTATGTCACGGGTGGCGGATATTCTGCTGTTTTTGGCAGATGGTCAAGGGCGACAGGGAACCGATGGCTTAGAAATTCCCAATCTACCCCACCGTGAATTAAGTAGTCTGAGTGGCATGGCGCGAGAAACGGTGACACGGGTGCTGGGGAAACTGGAGCGTAAGGGGATTATTCGCCGCACTCAAGACTGCTTGTGCATTACTAATTTGCGTGCTCTAGAAAACTTACTCCTTTAGGATGAGAAACGATAATGATTGCTCTGGAGAGGATGGTATGTAGTGCCCAATACTCCGGCCAATGAACACCCCTAAAATCGCCATTTGAATGACCACTAGCATAATTTGCCAGTTCTTGTAGCCGGCGGCTTTCATTTCAATCCGCACGAGAATTTCGGTGCCAATGAGGATGGCAATCACACTAAAGACCCGAAAGGCAATAATGGCAAGGGTCACAGCGGTACTCAGCACCAGCACTGTAAAGAGACTGGGGGTGCCCACGCGCATCATTAAGCTACTAAAGATATTTCTAGGGTTGCTCTGGCGCGATCGCAAGAGGCTAGAGGTGCCACCCACGAGAAACACTGTTAGAATAGCTGCAAAAAAAGAAGCATAGGCCGACCACATCCAAGGATAGGCAGACAAATACCAGCCCACAAGTACGTAGCCCAGAACCACCAGCAACAGTAGGGCAAGGGGAAATTTGGTATACTCCGGCGATGAAGTCATCCCTAACGGGGGGCAAGGTGAGTACAAATCCACTCTACGGCAGCGGCTAAGTCCTCTGCAATGTAATCGGGTTGACTGGCGTGCTGATAACTGCCCTCAAGGACGCGATCGCCAAAGCCGGTTTGTACTAAAATGCCATAGCAGCCAGCATTCCGCGCCAGATCAATATCAGTGGCCTTGTCGCCTACCATCACACTGCGGCTGAGATCTAAGTCATGATCCCAAGCCGCTGCCACCAGCATTCCCGTGTTCGGTTTGCGCCAGGTTGTCCAGCCCGCATAGTCGGCAACCACTCCCCCTTCGGGACGGCTGAGATCAGGGCAGAAATAAACCGCATCCAACACCGCACCGGCACTGGCGGCTAGCAACTCCTGAAGTCTGTGGTGCAGAGCATGGACGTGATCGATGCTGTAATAATCCCGCGCCGGACCTGACTGATTAGAAGCTAAGCAGCAAAACCACCCCGCATCATTGAGCCGTCGGACTGCCTGGGCAACACCCGGAATTAACTGCAAGTCCTCGAGGTGATGAATGTAGCCCACCTCCTGGTTCAGCACGCCATCCCGATCAAGAAAGACCGCCGGTCTAGCCATGGCAAGCCGCCTCAATCACTGCTGAAACGGGAATATCGGCCATGTTGCCTGTGGTGGACTTGACGGCACGAAAACGGGGATCCGCCGGCAGGAGTTTGGCGGGATCCGTAGGGCCAAAAAGCGCCACAAGGGGGGTACCCACTGCCACCCCAAGGTGCATCGGGCCACTGTCTGTACAGAGAATCTGTTGTGCCTGTTGCATGAGAGCCGCCAGTTTGCGCAAGTCTGGAGGATAGCTAATTTTAATGTTGGGTAGCGCCTGCGTCAGTGCCCTCACCCATCCTTGATCCTCAGGCCCACAAACCACAATAAAAGGAAGATGTGGCTCCTCCTGTGCCAGTGTCTGGATGACCTCAACCCAACGGGTGGGGGGGTAAATTTTGTTAATCCCCTTGCTGAGGGCCATTTGACTAGAGCCGCCGTGCAAGAGACGATACCCACCGGAAAGGCCTAGGCGTTGTTGCTCCGCGGTTGCCCACTGCCTATCTGCAGCGGTAATCACTGCCTTGGGCAAGGGACAGGGGGTAGTGATCCCAAAGGCTTTGAGTAAATCGTGGTAGGTGGCGGCACTGTACTGCTCAAGGTTGACAGGGATGGCATCGGTGAGGAATCCCAAGGGATTGAGTTTGGCAAAGCCGACTCGCTTGGGAATCCCCGTCAGCCACAGCAGGAAGCGCACCGCTTTACTCCGCCCTAAGGAGAGAATTGCATCGTACTCTCCCTCCCGCAGTGTACCAATCAGGTTGGCCCAATCCGCCAGGGCATTGCGGTCTTTGAAGTTAAAGGGAATCACTTGGTGAACACTGCCACTCAATTGGTAGGCAGCCACGGCCCGGGGTTCAACCACCACATCCAACTGCGCCTCTGGAAAATGGGCTTTGAGATCATCAAGGGTGGGAAAAAATAAGATTTGATCACCAATGCCGCCGGGCACCAACGCCACGATACGTTTCATAGGGGTTTAGAACTTATGCAAACTCGCCCTCAATTTTACCTGCAAGTTTTGGTTGCAGGCGATCGCGCCATGCGAAGGCAAGGGGCAGCTCTGTGAACGGAATGCGACAGTGCTCTCCTGTGTTGGTTTGCAGCACTAGATGAATGGTGCCCTTGGCAGGGCTGGTATCTGTCTCAATCTCCTGGCCCCTACACTCGACCCAAACTCTTTGAACTGTTGATAAGTGACAGGTTTGCAGATTAACAATGCCCTTGGGGGTTGGTTCTCCCCACGTCAGGCGATCGCCCTGCTGACCAACAACAGCAGCAATATCGTACTTACTGGCTTCAAATTGCTGTGCCCACTGGCGATAGTGTTCCAGCTTGCGGTACTCGACCCAACCCAACCCTGCCAGCACAATAAAAACCGCCAATAGGGGTAACCAGAGCAGACCGTGACTCATGGATTCACCAACAACTGTCGCCGCAGGAGATCTAGGGCATTCATAGTGCTCAGATAGCGTATCCAATCCCGTCCCCGTTGACCGCTAATGCGAAATTCCCGGGTCATGACCTCACCATTGGGCAGTGCGACACCAATATAGACCAGTCCCACGGGTTTAGTGAGCGTCGCTCCCCCCGGACCAGCAATGCCGGTAATACTGACACCCCAATCACTGGCCAAGCGCGTCTTGACGCCTAGCGCCATCTGGGTGGCCACCACCGCACTCACGGCGCCCTCTTGCTCTAGATCCTGAGGATTCACTCCCAATAAGTTCACCTTAACTTCGTTGGCATAGGCAATGACGCCCCCTTTGAAATGGAGAGAACTCCCTGGCAAGCGCGTCAACATCTCCCCCAGACCACCCCCTGTGCAGGACTCTGCCACCGCCACTGTTTGGTGTCGTTCCTGCAGCAGCCGCCCCACCACACCGGCAAGGGTATCCTCATCGGCACCATAGCAGTCTAAACCCACAATTTGGCGAATCTCGGCTTCGACGGGCTGAATCAGTTGCTGAGCTGCCGCTTCGTCCTTGGCACGTGCGGTAATGCGCAGACGGGCTTCACCATTGCTCGCATAGGGAGCCACAGTGGGATGCTCGCGGGCAATTTGGGCAGCCACTTTTTCTGCAAGCACGGATTCTGGAATGCCCCAGAAACGCAGTACACGGCTGTAAATTACTTCCTTGCCCCAGCCTTGGGAGCGCAAAAAGGGCACGGCGGTTTCGTGCCACATCTGCTTCATTTCAGCGGGGACACCGGGAAAGGTGAGAATCGTTAAGCCAGTGCGCGGCTGCCAGATCATGCCGGGGGCAGTCCCCAAGGGGTTGGGGAGAATCTGCGCCCCCACAGGCAGGAGAGCCTGCTTGCGGTTACTGGGACTAAAGCCGCCCCGCTGGGCATATTTGCGCTCTAAATCAGCAAGAATTTCGGGACGTTCTTCTAGGG
>NZ_JACOMP010000128.1:0-3301 GCF_014466085.1 Thermosynechococcus sp. OHK43 | reverse complement strand
GCTCCTGTACAGTCTTGCCATTGTTTGCCAGTATCTACCGGCGAGGAGCGGGTTTGGGGCCTGCTATTGCCTTTTTGTATTCTGGTCCCGCCATTAATGTGTTGGCAATTATCCTGACTGCACGGGTCTTAGGTCTCTCGCTGGGGCTTGCGCGGGCAATCGGGGCGATCGCCTTTAGTGTTGTGATTGGCCTGCTGATGCAGGCTCTCTTTCCTACCCCGATCAGTGCAGCAGCCGTAAATACGGCCACCGTTAGCAGGAACGAGCCAAGGCGTCCCCTATGGCAGCAGGCCACCCTCCTGGGAGTACTGGTGGGCATACTGGTCTTTGCCAACTGGGTGCAACCAACAACCGATGCCTCGCCCTGGCAGACCATCGCTCTTGGCAAATGGTGGCTCACGGGTCTGTTGGCTCTCATTTTGAGCGGTCTGCTGGTGGTGTGGTACCACGTCAGCCCAGCGAAGGTACTTCTGGCGATCGCTGTCACCGCCGTACTCGCATGGCGATTTGCGGCCTCGCCGCTAGTGCCCTTTAGTGCCGGCATTGTTGGCATCAGTTGGCTGACCAGTACTGGCCAGAAGGAAGCGAGGGCTTGGTTTGAGTCCAGTTGGGAGTATGCGCAACAAATTTTACCTCTGCTACTGTTGGGAGTGCTCATAGCAGGTTTCCTCTTAGGCCGTCCGGGCAGTGAGGCCCTCATTCCTAGTCAGTGGATTACAACGGCTGTAGGGGGCAATTCGATTGTTGCCAATTTCTTGGCAGCCCTCTCCGGCGCACTCATGTACTTTGCCACCCTAACCGAAGTTCCGATTTTGCAAGGTCTTTTAGCCAATGGCATGGGAGAAGGTCCTGCACTGGCACTGCTACTGGCCGGTCCAGCTCTATCCCTGCCCAATATACTGGTTCTGCGTCAGATCATGGGCTGGCGCAAAACCCTGACCTATACGGCGTTGGTGGTGCTGATGGCGACCTTGAGCGGGATTGCTTATGGCGCCCTTTCGCCCTAAAACAGATTTGCGAGAGTGAAGCTAAATCTTGAGGTGTGAAGATGAGCTACGACTATGACCTACTGGTGATTGGTGCCGGCTCCGGTGGCTTGGCAGCCTCAAAGCGGGCAGCTTCCTACGGGGCTAGGGTGGCCATCGCCGAAGGGGATAAAGTGGGCGGCACCTGTGTGATTCGGGGTTGTGTCCCCAAAAAGCTCATGGTCTATGGCTCCAAGTTTAGCCGCCTCTTTGAAGACGCTGTCGGCTATGGCTGGCGCCCCGTTGAGGCAAAACTCAATTGGGAACGCCTGATCCGTGCGGTGGATCAGGAGGTGAATCGGCTCAGTCAACTGCACATTAGCTATTTGGAAAAAGCAGGTGTTGAACTGTTGCCCTTTTTTGCCCGCTTTGCTGACCCCCACACCCTAGAACTGGTGGATCGCCAAGGACAGGTACAGGGGCGGGTGACAGCAGCAAAAATCCTGATTGCCGTTGGCGGCGAAGCCATTAAACCCAATGTGCCGGGAATTGAACACAGCATTACCTCGCGGGAGATGTTTTTGTTGCCCAAGCAGCCAAAGCGCATGGCCATCCTTGGCGGCGGCTACATCAGTGTTGAGTTTGCTGGCATCCTGCAGGGGCTAGGGACGGAGGTAATTCACTTTCTGCGGGGCGATCGCCCCCTGCGGGGTTTTGATCAAGACATTCAAGATGGCGTCTATGGAGGAATGATCCGCCACGGCATTGATGTGCGTCCCCAGTGCCACATTACTGGCTTGAAGCTCACTAAGAAGGGTAATATCCGCATTTGCTACGAACAGCAGGGGCAAACCTGTGAAACCAAAGTTGATACGGTGCTGTGTGCCGTGGGGCGCGCTCCCAATTTGCAGGGGCTAGGCCTCGATCAGGCGGGAGTTCACCTAAGAACCAATAGCCAAGGAATTGTGGCCATTGGGGTGGATGAATACTACCGCACCAATCAAGAGCATATTTTTGCTGTGGGCGACTGCACCAACCGCGTCAATCTCACCCCCGTAGCCATTGCTGAAGGACGCGCCTTTGCCGATACCCAATTTGGCAATCTACCCCGCACCTTAAGCTATGAGAATATTCCCTCAGCGGTGTTTTCCCAGCCGGAGGCAGCTTCTGTGGGGCTTTCGGAGGCGCAAGCCAAGGCGAAATTGGGGGATGAGAATGTGAAAATCTACCGCACGGCCTTTCGGCCCATGTACCACAGCCTCACGGGGCGCCCTGAACAGGTGATCGTCAAATTGGTGGTGGAGAAGAATACGGAGCGGGTGCTGGGGGCCCACATGGTGGGGGATAATGCGGCTGAAATTATTCAAGGGATCGCGATCGCCCTCAAAATGGGCGCCACCAAGAAAGACTTTGATGCCACCATTGGCATTCACCCCTCTACTGCTGAGGAGTTTGTTACCCTGCGCTAGTGGCCACTTGGATGGGACTGTGGAGCAACTCTAGGGCCGCCAGATATTGGGGATCTGCTGCGGTACCCATGGCCATCAGACTCTCTGGGGCATCGAGCACCCGCCGATCTGGCTCAATCCCTACTTTGTTGATGTTGTGGTGATTGGGGGTTTCGTAGTGGGCAATCGTCACAGCGAGGCCAGAGCCATCACTCAGGCTAAAAAGGGACTGAATCGAGCCCTTGCCATAGGTGCGATCGCCCACCAGTCGAGCGCGCCCATGATCCTGGAGGGCACCGGCCAAAATCTCACTGGCACTGGCTGTGCCGCTATTTACAAGGACAACTAGCGGATCATCGGTGAGAGCGCCCCCACTGGCATTGAGGCTATCAATAATCCCTTGGCGATCGACGGTATAGACAATTACCCCCGAGTCCAACCACAACTGGGCAATTTCTACTCCCGCCTGCAACAGTCCCCCCGGATTATTGCGCAGATCAAGAATGTACGCCTCAGCTCCCTGCTGCTCTAGCATTTGAATGGCTTTGCGCATTTCTGTGGGGGCCATAGCACTGAACTGGCTGAGGCGAATATAGCCAACGGTGTGCCCCTGCACTTGGCGAACCTCAGCCGTGACCGGATTAATCTCAATGTGTCCCCGGTGCAGGATCAATTCCTGAGGGGCTTCATTGCCCCGCTGCAGCAATAGGTGAACCGCAGAACCCGCCGTCCCCCGCATCCTTTCGGCGGCCTCGTCAAGGCTCAGTTTGGGGGTGGGCACACCATCAATGGCAAGAATGCGATCGCGGGGTTGAATACCGGCTTGGGCAGCGGGAGAGCCATCAATGGGAGCAATCACTTCATGGACCCCGGTCTCAGGGTCAGTGC
>NZ_JACOMP010000007.1:0-6588 GCF_014466085.1 Thermosynechococcus sp. OHK43 | reverse complement strand
TCTCCAGCGGCATCAACTGGGTTTTTTCACAGGTGGAAGAAGCCATCATCCTCGAGGACGATTGCCTGCCCGACCAAACATTTTTCCGGTTTTGCCAGGAACTACTGGAACGCTATCGCCACGACCAGCGCATTGGTATGATCAGCGGCAACAACTTCCAGTTCGGTCGTCGTCGCAATGGCGACAGTTATTACTTCTCGAAATACACGCACATCTGGGGCTGGGCGACATGGCGTGACCGGTGGGTCGGTAGCTACGACATCGCAATGTCCAAATGGCCACGCATCCGCGATGAAGGCTGGCTAGTCGATATGGTGGGCAATGCAAGCGAAGCGCGTTACTGGAAAAACATTTTCGAGTCGGTATATCGCGGTGAAATTGATACCTGGGATTATCAGTGGACTTTTGCGAATTGGGTTGAGGGTCGGCTAACCATCCTACCAGCAACAAACCTGATCTCGAATATCGGCTTCGGTCCTAATGCTACTCATACGAGGAGGACAAGCGAATTGGCCAATATGGCTCGCGTGCCGATGAATTTTCCTTTGGTGCACCCTGTAGGAGTAATCAGGAATAACCAGGCCGATAGGTTCAGCAATGTCAAATGTTTTCAGGGACCATTTGTTAAGCGTGTTTACAATAAACTTGCCGGGTTAGGAGGAAGCTTACGCAAGCGCTATAGCCGCTGCTGATACCGGGCTGGTAATGAGAAACTTTTCGATCCCCTGCAAATTGGCCGGAGCTCTGTATTGGATGCTAGGCGAACCCGTCAAAGGTCGGTATCTGGATGTTGGGGGAGGTTATGTCCGCAAATGTGTGTCGGCGCCTCTCGTTGACCCTTTTGCTGACCTGGGACGCACCGAGAAGGTGGTCTCACTGCCACGCCAAATGCGAACCTCCTCAGCAACATTGGCTTTCTGCCTGAGATAACTCATACAACAGATATAGATAGCCTACTTCCTGAAATGGCCATCCAGAGTCTGGGCATCATCACTCACCCAAACAATGTGTGCTAAGATGTGTCGGCTGATTGTTATGTCTTTGATCATGTTTTTGCATGTTTTTGATGGTTGTAAGGAATGTTTCCCCTATATTTTATGATTTATGCAGTTACCGTCGCTGGGCTGCGGGTAACCTATGGGGCATCCTTAAAAGGAAGGTGAGTCATGCTTAAGGTCAATCTTGGTTGTGGCTGTTTTTTGTCGATTTCCCAGAGTGGCTGAATTTGGATTTCGCTCCAATTTTATGAGCTGTCCGACATGTCAACCTACTCAACCACTTGCCGTTGCCGAGTAACACAGCCTCGTACCTATTCGTCTCTATTCGTCGCATTTTCTCGAGCATGTGCCGCGCTTGCTGGTGCACGGCTTGGTGCGTGAATGCGTCGCTTGCGGAATCACTCTACATAGAGGCGTGAAGGCACGGTTGTTTTTTGCACCTACTGAGCCTGGGGGCTAAGTGTGCGATGGCTGATTTGACGCAGTGGATTTCCGCCGATGAGTTGCCATTGATTAAGCTCGAAGAGCGCCAATGGTTGGCCCAAGTTTTTGAACGCTTTGGAGGTTATCCAGATTTGGAACAGATGTGGGGCTTGATGGACGAGGCTTGGGTATCTCTGGGATGCGACGCCGAGGTGATGGATGCCTCAGTTGATGCTTTCTATCGTCATCCAGTCTGGCTGCTAAATGGCCTGTTTATTGAGCAGCATAACCAAAGCCGGGAATATCGTGAGCAATTTAAGGATTGGGTTGCAAAGCATTCTCCTAACCGTGTGGCGGAGTTTGGGGGTGGATTCGGTACCCTGGCACGTATGATTGGACTAGCACTCCCCGATGCGTTGATTGAGGTAATCGAGCCCCATCCGCATCTATTGGCGATCGCCCGCGCGGAAAAAACTGCGAATGTCCGCTACCAAACGGAAATGCTCGGAGAGTATGATATTCTCTTGGCAATTGATGTTTTTGAACATGTGCCGGATCCACTGCAACTGGTGTATGAGACAGCACAACACCTTCGCATTGGTGGGCGTTACTTAATTGCTAACTGTTTCTTCCCAGTCATACGTTGCCACCTGCCGCAAACTTTTCACTTTCGCTATTCTTGGAATCAAGTTCTACGAGCTTTAGGCTTGCAACCAGCCGAGAAGGTAGCCTATGGTCGTGCATTCGTTCGCTGTGACCGATTGGACCTTGTGGCAGCCCGCAAGGTTGAACAGCAGTCGTTGATGCTTTGGCGATTTACCCAACACCTGCCTGGTGGACTGGCCCGTCTACTTAGGTACGTGCTCACCACTGTTTGAGTCCATAGGTATCACATGAAAGTCATTCATCTCAACTGCTTCGATATCATTGGCGGCGCCGCTCGTGCGGCCTATCGGATTCATCACGCTTTAAGGCGGGTGGGCGTCGATTCCTGGCTGTGGGTTGATGTTGCCGCCTCTGGCGACTGGACGGTGGAGGGGCCAACGACAAACTTCGGTAAAGGATTGGCCATACTGCGCCGCGCGCTTGGCAGGGGACTGGTCAAGTCAGTACTTAAAACCGGCAACCCGATTCTTCATTCCCCGGCGTTCCTTCCATCCGGCAGGGTCCGTGCACTGAATAGCTCTGACGCCGACATTTTGCACCTGCATTGGGTACAGGGGGAAATGCTGTCTATTGAAGATATTGGCCGGCTGCGTAAACCCGTGGTGTGGACGTTACATGACATGTGGGCCTTTTGCGGAGCTGAACATTACACTGAAGATCATCGTTGGCGTGAGGGCTACAGGCATAACAACCGGCCTAGCTATGAGAGAGGATTTGATCTCAACCGCTGGACCTGGACGCGTAAGCGCAAGTGTTGGAAGCATCCCATCCACATCGTTACCCCCAGTCGTTGGCTGGCGCAGTGCGTGCAAGAAAGTGCGTTGATGCACGAGTGGCCATTGAGCGTGATCCCAAATCCTATTGATACCGAACGGTGGCGGCCGCTCGAGACAAACTTGGCGCGAGAACTGTTTGGTTTGCCTAAGGGTACGCCCTTGCTTCTATTTGGTGCAATGGGGGGAGGGCGGGACCCAAGGAAGGGATTCGATCTTCTGCTTAAGGCAATTCAGCATTTACGCGGGGAACTCCTGGAGCTGCAATTGGTAATCTTTGGCGAACTCTGCCCTAGGAAACCTCCTGATCTTGGCTTTTCGATGAACTATGTCGGGCATTTAGCTGACGATTTAAGCTTACGCATTTTGTATAGCGCGGCTGATGTAATGATAGTTCCATCACGGCTAGAGGTATTTGGCCAGACTGCATCCGAAGCCCACGCCTGTGGCACGCCTGTTGTTGCCTTCAACACCTCTGGTTTGCGCGATATCGTCTTGCACAAAGAGACGGGCTATCTGGCTCAGCCGTTTGATCCAGAAGATCTGGCACGGGGCATTCAGTGGGTGCTTTCGGATTCAGAGCGCCATCTACAGCTTCGAAAAAACGCACGGGCTCGTGCGGTCGACTGCTTTGCTAGTGAAATCGTTGCTGCAAAATATCTACAGGTCTATGAGGCTGCCCTAAATGACTCAAGCTCATGACTCAAGCTCCCTTAGTGTGTGCCCCCTATGACATCCAGTCCTGAGATCGTTGCTGCACTTATCATCCTGTAGGAACAGTCATCGCGGCTGCGATAGGCGGTGCAGGTGTCCTGAGCGTAGCGCTGTGTGTCTGGTTTTCGCGCCAATGGAGATGTGTAGGGTGTCGACCATTCGGAAGCTTATGTGGGATATCGGGCGATACAGTCTCAGCTTGACGACGGCTGCTTTGCGCTTCGCACTGGGGTTGTTATTGTTGTTCTGGAGGGCTGCTGTCAAGACCTGGCAAGTTGTTTATCTTACCACGGGCGATCGCCAACCCACCGGACGCCATCCGTTCGATTATCTCTGTGGGAAGAAGAGAATCCAGCATCGGCTTATCCAACCTCGCCACCCGCAAACCAATCATGGTCGAGCGCCTCAACGGTCGCATTGCCGAGATTCTGCGCGTTGAGCGTTTGTCTCCGCCGCTGATCTGCAAGAGACGCTCACAGGCTACCTTTGGACGCACAGTCACCGAATTCCCCAACGCACTTGGGACCACATGATACCCATCGAGAAACTCTGAACGTGGTAAATGGAGCGACCAGAGTAGTTGTTTCAAAGGTAGGTCATGTCCCGGGTCTTGGCATCTAGGCTTGATCTAGGGATTCAGCAACAGGAAGATGCAACTGAATTTTGGGCGCTGAGTCAAGGGGAGTTTTTGCGAGGTGAAGCTGCGCTTGTAACTCGGCCACTCCTGCTAGGAAGGCTGCTAAGTCTAAACCCTGGTAGTCAGGATCACACTGTTCAAGGCGACGCCGTCCTTCCGCCAAGAGTAAAATTGCCCCCCGCTGGTTGCCCCGACTCAGGTGATAGCAGGCGACAGCAATTTGCAGCAGGCCTTGGTAAAACGTGCCCTCAGGTTCACTGGCCTCTAGCCAGAGAGCTTCGAGGGTGTCATGGCAGGCATAGAATTCGCCGCTATTAAATTGGGCAATAGCTAGGGCAAGCTCCGAATGCATCATTGATTGGGAAAGCGCAATGGGCGATAATAGTAAAGAATCATGACATTTTTTAACGAATATCGGCAGAGCTTGTGCAAAATCCTCGAACTGTCTCTGATACCAAACGCGCCTTTTATGCGGCTTACACGCGACCGATTCACTCGATCTACCGTCGCTTCATTGAAGAACTGCTTGTCGAAATCCATCTGTTGCGCGTCAATGTAGATTTTCGCTACTCTCCCCTCTTTGCTCTTGGGGTTGTTACTGCCTTTGACCAGTTTATGGAGGGTTATCAGCCCGAGGGCGATCGCGACCGTATTTTTCATGCCCTCTGTGTTGCTGAGGAAATGAACCCGCAACAGCTGAAGGAGGATGCCGCCAGTTGGCAACAGTACCAAGGCCGCCCCTTGAGTCAAATCCTTGGTGAACTCAACAGTGGCCAACCCAGTGCCCCCCTCAACAGCCTCAACCACGCGGGCAAATATAGCCGCCTTCATGCCGTGGGACTCTATGCCTTCCTGCAAGAGCTGGCAGGAGAACTGACAGTCAACCTCAACGAAATACTGGATCAACTGGCTCCTGTGATCCAACTGCCCATTGAGAAAGTCAAGCGCGATCTCGAACTCTACCGCAGTAACCTCGACAAAATCAATCAGGCTCGCAGTTTGATGAGGGAACTTGTGGAGCAGGAACGCAAGCGCCGTGCTCAGCAGACCTCCGCGCCACCCGCTGTGGATGCCAGTTCCGATGCACCCGCTTGATCCGCCCCAGCTCATTACCCTAGATGCCGTCGGCACCCTCTTTGGCTTACAGGAATCTGTGGGCACAGTCTATGGTCGCTTTGCGGCTGAAGTCGGGGTTCAGGTTGATCCAGCAGCCTTGGATGTGGCCTTCTTTAAGGCCTTTAAGGCGGCTCCTCCCTGCGCCTTCCCTGAGCTTGAGGCTTCACAACGGGCAGAGGCAGAATTGCGGTGGTGGCAAGGGGTTGCGGCAGAGACATTTCGCCGCGCGGGGGTCTTGGATCAATTTGTTGATTTTGAGACGTTTTTTGCCCCTGTCTTTGCCTACTACGCTACCGCTGAACCCTGGTGCCTTTATGAGGATGTCTTGCCTGCTTTGGAGAATTGGCAAGCGCAGGATATTCCCCTGATGGTGGTGTCCAATTTTGATAGCCGTCTCTATGGGGTTCTTGAGGCCTTGGGGTTAGCCCGTTTTTTCCAGGCGGTGTGGATTTCCAGTGAGGTGGGGGCAGCGAAACCGGATCGGTTGATCTTTGAGCGGGCAGTGGCTTCCTATGGGGCCTCCCAAGTCTGGCACATTGGCGACAGTTGGGAGGAGGATGTCCGCGGTGCTCAAGGAGCGGGTTTGCAGGCCATTTGGCTGCGGCGCGATCGCCCCTTGCTGCCAGAACCAGCCCTCAACGAGCCCCTAGCCGTGCCCCAAATTGCTGACCTCACAAAGGCGCAAGTTATACTGAGGGGGACAGCATGATCAGGGAATCAGCGGTGAGAAGCGAAATTTGCATTCTAGGTGGTGGGTTCGGTGGGCTTTATACAGCCCTCCGCTTGGCGCAATTCCCGTGGTCTTCCCCCCTAGGGATCACCCTTGTGGATCACAGCGATCGCTTTGTATTTACGCCCCTGCTTTACGAACTGATTACGGGGGAGCTAGAGGCCTGGGAAATTGCCCCTCCCTTTGTGGAGCTGCTGCGGGATACGCCAGTGGTCTTTCATCAGGGAACGGTGACCACTATTGATCTCCAGGAAAAAACCGTTCACCTCAGCAAGGGCGACCCCTTCACCTATGAAAAACTCGTTCTCGCCCTAGGGGGTGAAACCCCGAAAAGCCCTATCCCCGGTGGGGCGGAGTACGCCTTGACGTTCCGTACCCTCAGTGACGCCTACCGCCTTGAAGAAGCGCTGCAACGGTGCGAGCACTCTGATCGCGATCGCATCCGCGTTGTCGTTGTTGGTGCTGGTCCGAGTGGGGTGGAATTGGCCTGTAAACTGGCGGAGCGACTGGGAAGCCGATCTCGCATTCGGC
>NZ_JACOMP010000127.1:0-11084 GCF_014466085.1 Thermosynechococcus sp. OHK43 | reverse complement strand
TCACTGAGAAGGCGATCGACTTCTTGGCCGAAGTGGGTTATGATCCTGTCTATGGTGCCCGCCCACTGAAACGCGCCATCCAGAAACAACTGGAAACCCCCATTGCTAAAAGCATCCTGCGGGGTGACTTCTTCGACGGCGATACAATTCTAGTGGATGTGGGCGAAAGCGAACGCCTCAGCTTCCGGCGCCAAGTGGAACTCGCAACCGTTTAGGCGCAACTGAAGGTCAGACGGGAGGACTGAGTGGGGCTATCCCTTCGGTCCTCTTTTGATCGGTAGCATTGTCCAGGGCCTTCGCCGGCCTAGCCGATGACGCCGGTGTTCAGTTAACTGCTACTCCCGATAGTCAGAGCATTGCCAGATCAAGGAAACCTGCTGCTAGACAGTGTAGGTGTTATCAATACCAGCAATGACGGCGCCTATCCCATGGAGTTTTACTCCCCTTGTGCGTGTTAGAGGGCCAACAAGGAGCAAGAAAAAGGGCATGTATCCTAGGCTGTGACGGTATATTGGATTCAGGCTGCCCGCCCCAATCTTTGGTGATGAGGAAACTTGTGTTCATAGTCGGTGAGCAACAGCAATGGTAAGTTCTGGTCCCCAGCCCCGTCCAGAAGGGTTTGCTGCTCTGATGCGGAACAAGAATTTCCTCAAGTTATGGGGCGGTCAAATCATCTCCCAACTGGCGGACAAAATTTTTCTCGTCCTCCTAATTACACTGGCGGTTTCCTACGATGCCAGCTATGAGCTGCCGGGCTCTAAGGCCTCAGCCGTAATGATCGCCAATACGCTACCAGCGGTTTTTTTTGGTTCAACGGCGGGCACCTTTGTGGATCGCTACCCAAAGCGGGAGCTAATGAGCATTACCAATATTTTGCGGGGGCTACTGGTCTTTGCCCTGATCTTGATTCCAAAGCGGTTTACACTGCTGCTCCTGATTGCCTTTTCTGAGTCCATCCTCACGCAATTCTTTGCCCCAGCAGAACAGGCGGCAATTCCCCTGCTGGTGAAGGAGGAAAATCTCCTCTCGGCAAATGCCCTCTTTATCACAACAATGATGGGGTCACTGGTGGTGGGATTTGCCATTGGCGAGCCATTGCTAAGTGGTGCCGTGGCCATAGGCGGTGTCTATGCCCGTGAAATTGTTGTCGGTGTGCTGTATGTCATCGCGGGGTTGGTTTTAGCCTCGATTCGCTACCGAGAAGCAGTTCATGAGGGCGATCGCCACCTGAATGTTTGGCAGGACTTGCGGGAGGGGTTTGACTACGTGCGCAAAAATCGCCTCTTGGGCACTGCGATGCTCCAGTTAACAATCCTCTACTGTGTCTTTGCCGCCTTGACAGTGCTGGCGGTCAGTATAGCCCAAGAAATTGGCTTGCGGCCCAACCAGTTTGGCTTTCTCTTGGCCGCTGCAGGGCTGGGGTTGATTTTAGGGGCGGGGGTTTTGGGTCAATGGGGGGAGAAATTGCATCATCGGCCCCTGCCCTTGATTGGCTTTTTGGTGATGGCAGCTGTCTTGCTGGTCTTTGCCTTTGTACATCATCTGTGGCTGGGTCTGGGCTTGAGTATTTTGCTGGGGATGGGAGCGTCTTTAATTGGTATTCCCATGCAGACCCTGATCCAGATGCGGACTCCTGCGACGATGCGGGGTAAGGTCTTTGGCTTCCAAAATAACGTTGTCAATATTGCCCTCAGTGTGCCCTTGGCGATCGCGGGCATTCTTTCCGACTTCCTTGGCCTCACGGTGGTCATGGTGGGGATGGGGGGCGTGGTGGCGATCGCTGGGATTTGGGCGTGGCGGAATACACGCGCGGTTCTTGAGGATGCGATTTAGGAGGGAGGGATGCCCCTACTACATTTGAGTACTTGGCCAGAGGTCGAAGCCTATCTCAACACTTCCAAGGGGATGATTATTCCCATAGGCTCTACGGAGCAGCATGGCCCTATGGGTCTAATCGGTACTGATGCCCTCTGTGCTGAGGCGATCGCCAAAGGGGTCGGGGAAACCACCCAAGCGCTTGTTGGCCCCACCATTGCCGTGGGCATGGCTCTACACCATACGGCTTTCCCCGGCACCATTAGTTTGCGCCCTAGTACGTTAATTCTGGTGATTCGCGACTATTTAGTGAGCTTGGTACGGGCAGGCTTTCAACGCTTCTTTTTCATCAATGGTCACGGCGGCAATATCGCTACAGTCAAAGCCGCCTTTGCTGAAACCTATGCTGTCTTGACAGATTTACAAATTCCAGAGGCTGATCAAGTGCGCTGTGAATTGGCCAACTGGTTTATGTGTAGTTCGGTGATGCAACTGGCGCGAGAATGGTATGGCGATCGCGAGGGTTCCCATGCCACCCCCAGTGAAGTCGCGGTGACCCAATTTCTCTATCCAGAGGCCATTAAGCGGGTTCCCCTCAATCCCGAAGTCAATAGCAGTCATGCTATCTACAGTGCCGCAGATTTTCGCCGCCGCTATCCTGATGGTCGTATGGGGGCAGATTCCAGTTTGGCCACCCCTGAGCATGGACAGCAATTTTATCAGCGGGCTGTTCAGGAGTTGAGCGATCGCTACCGTCAATTTCTTCAAGCCGACTAAATGACTGTCTCTCTCCCCTCTCAAACATGGCACTGGCAAGGATACCCGATTCTCTATCGGTATCAAGGTAGCCAAGGTACCCCCCTACTGCTGATTCACGGCTTTGGTGCCTCTAGTTTGCATTGGCGCAACAATATTCCTCCCCTTGCCGCTTACCATCGGGTCTACGCCATTGATTTGTTGGGCTTTGGTGGCTCCGCCAAACCCGCTCCCTCGACTCTCCCCTACACCTTTGAGACCTGGTCAACCTTGGTTTTGGCCTTTTGCCATGAGGTGATTGGCCAGCCTACCGTTCTTATTGGTAACTCTATTGGCTGCGTGGTCGCTTTACAGGCCGCTGTTTTCCAGCCAGCGTGGGTCCGTCAATTGATCCTGCTCAACTGCTCTCTGCGTCAGCTTCACGATCGCAAACGACAGCAACTCCCTTGGTACCGCCGCTGGGGAACCAGCCTACTCCAGCAACTTTTAGCCAATCGCACCCTTGGCACCTACTTTTTCCGCCAAATTGCCCAACCCCGTACTGTGCGCCGCATTCTCCACCAAGCCTATGCCAACGCTGCCGCGGTCACCGATGAACTAGTGGAGATATTACTCACCCCTGCCCAAGACGCCGGGGCTGCCGATGTCTTTCTGGCCTTTGTGCGTTATTCCCAGGGCCCCTTACCCGAAGACCTGCTACCGCAGATCACCTGCCCCACCTATTTCCTTTGGGGCGCCGCCGATCCCTGGGAACCGATTGATGAAGCTCAGAAGTTAGCTAAGTTTCCCTGTGTGCAGGAGTTTGTTGCCTTACCAGAGATTGGCCATTGCCCCCAAGATGAAGCACCTGAGCAGGTGAATACCCACATTCTGAAATGGTTGGGCAAAATTTCCATCAGCACCTAGGATATGCTCTGAACTCATGTTATACTGGTAAAGCTTAACGGGGCGTAGCGCAGCTTGGTAGCGCACCACTTTGGGGTAGTGGGGGTCGTGGGTTCAAATCCCGCCGCTCCGATCTTGAGAGTATTGAAAACTTGGTTAGGGCGATCGCTCTCCTTCTGCGCTTTGACGGTGAACTTTATTATTCCTATCGAGCGATCGCTCCTCTATGCTGATATGCTGAACCCGTTTACCTCGAAGCTGGTCCAGACCATCTCCCCACTTTGGCACGGGGGGTGTCATGGATAATCAGCAAATCGTCATCGCTCCCACTTGAGAGGCGGGTCTTGAGTAACTGTCCCCGTGGTAACCCGCTTAATTAAAGCAAATGCTGAGAGAATCCCACTGGCCTGAGGGGGCGATTTCTTTCAACTCATCAACCGACCGAAATTTTCTACCCCCTTGGTGGTTTCTATACCTTTCGAGGCGTCCAATAACAACCTGAGCCTCGTCGATGGTCAATCCCGGAACACGCTGCTTAAGACTCTCAGCATCTCTGTAGCGGTTGATGCGAATATTTCGCCGCTTTTGTAATGGGGTGGGGGATGACTCTAGGATGTTCCTAAGGATTTTAACTTGTTCTGAGAGATTCATCACCTGCTGAGATTGCTCAGTCATTTCTTGATGGATGCTTTCTATCTGTTTTTTGAGTGGTTGCAGATAGCGATCGAGGATGTTCGTGAATTCTGAGGCTGACAGAGGCAACTGTAAGTAGACCCCTTCCTGTTGAGGGGGATGCCCTTGGGCATTGATTTGCATCAGCGTTTTGATACGCTCTTGGAAATCTGAGACTTCTTGGTCATCCGCCAGTTCAACTCTGGTGGCCCACAACTGCTTAATCCCCAATTCCCGAGCAAAGTCCACAACTTCCTTGCCAAAGACAACTTCGTACTCTACATCCCCTGTCTGGCTGGTGACTGAGCGAATAATTAAGGGAATCAGGTTGGTCTGGTACTTTTCTAGATCCTCACGGATCAAAGTCGGTGAAACATACAGTAGCGCTTGGGGATAGTCATCGGGAACTTTTAGGAGATCAATGTGCACCTGACCCTGATGCACATCGTATAGACCAAGGTACCTTGAGAGTCTGTTGGATTTACTCATGCTGTGGAAATGCCTCAGTGGAAAGATGGCGCGCCAAATTTTCAAATGTTGTCGTTAGCTCATCAATTGGTTCTTGATCTGCTCTTGATAATTCCGCATATAGATTTCTGCTAAATATGGGTTGCTGTAAATCTGTTGCTTTTTCTATAGCAGCGCGCTTAGGAATCCATGTGTCTTTAGGCAAGAGATTAGAAACGACAGCATACTCGCGAGCTACTCTCTCAAGGATATCCTGGAGCCTCTCTTGCATCTGCGCATTGACAGCAGAGTTCCTCTGATCGTACTTATTAACGGCAATACCCAGAAGCCGCGGCGGGTTATCCATTACAGGTCTGAAGGCTTCTAGGCGGGCCAAGACATACTCAATCGCCCGTATGGGGTAAGGGGCAAATTCTATCGGAATCAGAACCCCATGGGAAGCCATCAAAGCAATGGCATTGACTTTACCAAAGGCAGGGGGTGGATCAATTAGGATGATATCGTAGGGGTGGTTTCTTAGCTTTCTTTGCAGGACGCGATCGATATCTATTGTCCTAATCAGGTCGGCTTCTTGGTCTGCGAGGCGAATGTGGGAGGGGACAACGTCTAAGTGGAGATTGTCCCAACGCTTTCGATAGACGACTTCCTCGAGGGTGACCTTTGGTTCTAAGAGGAGGTGAGCAATGTCTTTCCGGCCTTGATCCTCAATATCCCTCAGGGGATCAATGCCTAAACCAATGCTAAGATTCGACTGCGGATCAATATCAATGAGTAGCACGCGCTTGCCCATGGCAGCAAAGGCAGCACCTAGGTTCAGGGTAAGGGTTGTTTTCCCCACTCCCCCTTTATGATTAAAGACAGTAATAATCATGGCAGTCCTCTGAGGATGTGTTGAGGGAAAAGCATAATTTTTTTGCAATACTTTTTCAAGGTGATGATAAATCTTGAGTTGCTCTTGGGTTAGGGCGCTCACAAGCGCTTCAGCAGCATTGCGGTGCAGTACCTTGGTCAGTTTTTGAATGCTTTTTCGCTCCAACTGGCCGGCGGCCCACTTGAGTTGGCACAGGGGCTTTTTTAGGGGATTTTGATAAAAGAGTTGGTAATCTTTACCATTGATTAAAAGGCCAAAAACCGCTTGAGCTGCTGCCATGTATTCCCGCAGTTGCTGTTGACCGCTGAGCCTTGACTCATTTGAGGATTTGACCTCAATCACAAGGTAGTTGAAGGAGCGATCGCCCGCCAGCGGCAAGGAAATGAGAAAATCGGGATAGCCATTCCCTAGCTTTGGCTTGATCCAATAGTTTTGAAGATCATAGCCCCATGCCTTTAACAAAGGTAGGACTATCTTCCGTTCAATCTCGGCTTCGTTACCCCTAGGCATTGCTCAGTGTCCTTGCCGTTACCTTCTGAGTGAGTGCCAGTGGCTAAAATTAAAGGGAACGCTGCCTAAGGGGAAGCCGCCAAAAAGGCGTGGGCAACAGCCCAGCAAACACTCGTAGAACAATGAGTGCGTGCGCAAAAAAGGTCAGAGCTACCCAAAAGCGGGGAAACCAATAGGCACGTGGGTCGCTACTGAGGGGGGGAAAAAGTTGATAGCCCAGCCAAATTAAGGCGGGAGGCAAGGTTACCAATAAAACTGCCAGAATTATAGCCGTATAGGTGAGGCTAGCGGGGGGCGTGTTGAGCGATCGCCAGTTGGTACCCGTCCACTGCCAGCGAAATGCCATGGCACTGTCTTCGAGCCGTGCTGTTTGATGGACAAAATCCAAGCTGAGAATATGGCGGCAAAAGTTACAGGCATAGGTATCCATCAGTACCATCGGCGCAATTTGCCCGTGACGGCAAACGGGGCATAAATAGACGCCATTGGCTTCCAAGGGCTTAGCAGGGGTGGACTCTGGCATAAGCTACGCTTGGGGATGTAGCGCCCGTTGTTCAAGACCGCGGTAGAGACGGTTCAGGGCATTCATATAGGCTTGGGCAGAGGCCACAATAATATCCGTGTTAGCGGCATGGCCAGCATAGATGCGATCCTCGTGCTGTAGCCGAATTGTTACCTCACCGATAGCATCAATGCCGGCGGTAACGGATTGCACCGAGTATTCAATGAGGCGATTGGGAATTTGCACCACACGGTTAATGGCACGATAGACCGCGTCCACAGGGCCAGTGCCAATGGCGGCATCGGTCAACTCTTCACCACTGGGGGTACGCACGGTCACCGTTGCTGTTGGGCGGGCATGATCACCGCAGGAAACTTGGACAAATTCCAGTTGATAGCCCCGCAGATCAATCCCTTGGCTTTCATCCTTGGCGATCGCCTCCAGATCCCAGTCAGTGATTTCTTTTTTCTTGTCGGCGAGATCCTTAAAGCGCAAAAAGGCCTTATTGAGTTCCGTTTCACTGAGTTCAAAGCCCAATTCCCGTAGGCGGGTGGCAAAGGCATTACGGCCAGAGAGCTTGCCCAAGACAATTTGGTTATCGGCAAGGCCAATCAGTTGGGCATCCATGATTTCATAGGTTTGCTTGTGCTTGAGGACGCCATCTTGGTGAATCCCCGATTGGTGGGCAAAGGCATTGGCACCCACGATCGCCTTGTTGGGTTGAATCAGCATCCCCGTTAGGTTTGAGACCAAGCGGGAGGTTTTATAAATTTCACGGGTGTTGATATTCGTCAAGGGTTCCTCTGATTCGGGTGGGCGACCTAGGAAAGGATTGAAGTACTGCCGCCGCACATAAAGTGCCATAACCAATTCCTCAAGGGCAGCATTCCCCGCACGCTCACCAATGCCATTAATCGTACACTCCAGTTGCCGGGCGCCATTTTTCACCGCTTCCAGGAAGTTAGCAACCGCCAAACCCAAGTCATTGTGACCATGAACCGAGATGACGGCGCGATCGATATTGGGCACATTTTCCTTAATGCCTTTGATCAGGGCACCAAACTCGGCGGGGGTGGTGTACCCCACAGTGTCAGGAATGTTGACCGTCGTTGCACCAGCGTCAATGACCCGCTCTAGAACTTCATAGAGAAACTCAGGATCTGAACGCCCAGCATCCTCTGGGGAAAACTCCACATCATCCACAAAAGACTTGGCATAGGCCACCATTTCTTGCGCAATTTCCAGTACTTCAGCGCGGGTTTTCCTGAGCTTGTACTCTAGGTGAATATCGGAGGTGGCAATAAACGTGTGAATGCGAGGATAGTAGGCAGGTTTGAGGGCTTTTGCGGCGGCTTCAATATCTTGGCGGGTGGCACGAGCCAAACCACAAATGACAGGACCGGTTTCAGTGCCTACAGTTTCGGCAATCCGCTGTACGGCTTCAAAGTCGCCAGGGCTGGCAAAGGGAAAACCCGCCTCAATAATATCCACCCCCAGGCGAGCCAGTTGACGGGCGATCGTCAGTTTTTCATCCACATTCAATGAGGCCCCTGGGGACTGTTCACCGTCCCGCAGTGTGGTATCGAAAATTAACACCCGATCAACGGTCTGGGGAGGATATTTAATGCGCATAGACAAGCCCCATCCAAGCTTGAGAAAGAGTACCAGTCATTTTAACTCTAACATTTTCGCTGGGGAGCAATGGTTAGCTTTTGCGGCGGGAAGCCCTGCGTCTTATCCGCTGGCGGTCGGGAGTCGGTCACGGAACCTGCCAAATGCGTTGGTGATAACTGGGCAAGTGATCTAGGTCCACGCTTGATGCATGGTGATGGGGGTGACCCCCAGGATCGTGGCTGTGGGAGGGGTGCTCATGATCGTGATGATGGTGGTGAGGATGGCCATGGCCTGCCACCAAGCGGAATTTGCAGGTTTCACAGTTCATGGCCACCTGTCCCCCATAGGTCTCAATTTCCCGCCGCCGCGTTAGATAAAACAGTTGCGGATGCAAGCCAATTTCCGGCAGGTTCACGTATTCAACATTGGGATAGGCGGCTTGGGCTTCTGCGGTGAGGGCATAGATTTTCTTGACGAGTGCCCCTGTAAACATGAAGTGGGGCAGGACAATCACGCGGCGGGGGCGGTGAAGATTCGCCCGCGCAAACCCTTCGGGTAGGCGAGGATGGGTGATGCCAATGAAGCACACCTCAACCGTTTGGTACCCACTGCCCTCCCAGAGCATACGGGCTAGCTTAAAGACGTCGCCATTGGCATCGGGATCGCTGGAGCCGCGTCCCACCATTAAGAGAACGGTTTCTTCACGGCCAATGCCTTGGGGGTTAAATTCTGGGAAGTCCAGTAGTTCGAGGCGCGATCGCCAGAGGCTCAAGATTTCTGGGGCAAGGCCATAGGGGCGGCCATAGTGGTAGCGCAACTGCGGAAAAGCACGCCGGGCCCGATCCAACTCGTTCGTAACATCAAATTTATTGTGGCGAGCAGCAAAGAGCAAAATCGGCAGCACTGACAAATCGGTATAACCTGCGGCCGCACATTGGCTCAGAACCTCAAAAATCGAGGGTTCGGTTAACTCCAGAAAACAGGGAAAAACAGGCCGACAGGAATCCAGTTGATAATAGGCTTGGGCAAAGTCCAAAAATGCTTGGCGACCCTCAGCATCACGCGTGCCATGACCAATGAGCAAGAGGGGGCGAGGCTGGGGGAGAGGGGGTAAATCGAGACTAAAACCAAGGGGATTGAGAATTGAATCGTTAAGCGCAACAACCACGTTGAAACTCCATGCCCGTGCGACGCAGGCAAATAGAGTGAACCACAGCAAGTAGGCATTCTGGCTGAGGGGAGTTCCCCATCACAGCTGCGGCACAGCACCAGACTTGCACTGGGTTTTCCCTACAGGCTGCTTTTCACAGTGAACGTTGCCAATTCTAACGAGATTCTCAAACCCCTGTCTATGCGGGGGGTAGGCACATTAGGTGCTTATAGCGCCGCGGCATCGAGAACACCAATCGTTTGATTGTAGATGGCTTGGGCTTCTTCGGGGGTGTTGCCAATACTGACAAGTCCAAGCTTACCAAATTCCGAAAGTGCCCCCATGAGGTGAAAGACGGTGCCCGTTTCGGTACTGGAGTCAAAGTGCAAATGGTAGCGAGCAATCATATCCAAGAGATCATTGGGCAAGAGGCCGCGATAGTGGGGCTGGCAGAGGTTATCGGAGGCAATGTAATACTTAGGACGGCGGTGCTTGCTGTAAAACAGTCCAGAGGCTAGCTCATAGTGGCCATCGGTGAGGAATTTTAAGGTCATAAAGGGGTGCGTAGTACCGCCTTTGCGCAGGTTAATTTCAATGGCATAAAGCTCCCAGCCTGCTGTTGTCTGGGTTGCAACAACGTCCACACCAAAACAGCCGATCACTCCCTGCTGTGCCAAGTACGTCCCTACTTTTTGCCCCAGTTGTTGCAGTTGCTGGCGATAGTCGGCATGGGCAGGAAATTCACAGCCAATAAAAATTTGACCTGTGGGGGCATTGAGTAACTGTTCATGGGTCGAAACAATTTCAACACTGCCTTTGGGGGTAATACACCCTTGGACACTGGGCGATCGCTTGACTGTCCCTTCAACAAAGGCTTCGACAATCCCCCCCAGATCTGTAAACCGCTGCCGATAGGAGGCCCAAGTTTCATTGGGAGCTTGAAAGACCATGTCCTCTAGGCTATTCTCAATCCGCTGGAGATGATCGGGGGTATGCGGGCTGCCCAAGGGGCGCAGGGGGCGGAGGTCGAGAAGAGCATTGCCTTCTCCAGAAAAGGCTGCGTTGAGTTTCACCACCAGCCGTTGAAGGTCAGGGCATTTTTCCTGTAGATGAGCGATCGCCCGCACCAGTTCTGGCACCCCCTGCAAAAAGCCACTGCCAATCGGGTGGAGGATTCCCGCCGCTGCAAACAGTTCTCGGCTGCCGGCCTTGGTTCCCCAATAAAGGAGATCCGGATCCGTAGAGTAGAGGGGAACGCCTAAGCGTACCGCCAGTTCCCGCTCCAAAGGGGTGGAGTTAAAACACACCATGTAGGCTTGGTTGGGACGCAGGGCTTGACGAATACGCTCCAAGAGGCGAGGTCGCTCTAAAATTTTTGCGGTGAGGGGTTTATCGGAGCGATCGTAGGTGGCCAGCAAGAGCAGGCGATCGCGGGCATGGGAACTGGGCACCCCCGGCAGTAAATCTAAGTAGTAATCCACAATACTGGGATGCAGGGGCTGGGATGTGACATAGATCATGCGGGTACGCGGATTGCGCAACTGGATCAGCGTATAAAGCTGCCGCTCCTCGTAGTGGGTGTAGCCTGTGATCTTGCCTAGCTCCGGTTGGGGAAAACTGAGGGAAGGCACCACCACAATATCGCGCTCAATGCCGCCGGGGCCTCTGGGCAGTTCCGGGATAAAGGTTTCTGTTCCGTCCCAGCACTCCAAGAGCCGCGTTTGCAGTTGGCGGAACTCCTCGGCGATCGACATCTCTACCTTTCCAGACTATTTTCCCTAGTGTAGAAAGTGCGGGGTCTCTCTCGGATCATTTGACCCCCTTTTTCAAACTTTCTTCAC
>NZ_JACOMP010000126.1:0-4399 GCF_014466085.1 Thermosynechococcus sp. OHK43 | reverse complement strand
GCTGTACAAGTTCACGGAGCTGAGTCGGGAGGAGGTGTTGCGGATGTTGGGGTTTACTACTGAGGAACTGAAGCGGACACGGTTTTATCGGGAGGTGTACGCTGAGGCGCGGGAGGAAGGATTACAAGAAGGAAGACAAGAGGGACGAGAAGAAGGACTTCAGGAAGGCTTGCAACAGGGATTGCAACAGGGATTACACCAAGGCTTGCAACAGGGATTGCAACAAGGCTTGCAGCAGGGATTGCAACAGGGATTGCAACAGGGCTTGCAACAGGGATTGCAACAGGGCTTGCAACAGGGCTTGCAACAGGGCTTGCAACAGGGCTTGCAACAGGGATTACAGCAGGGATTACAGCAAGGCTTGCAGGAGGGAGAAGTGCTAGTTGTCTTGCGCCTGCTGAGGCGGCGGTTTGGGAGTGTGCCTAGGGAGCTTGAAGAATGCATTCGTCACCTCTCTCCCAATCAAATCGAAGCTTTGGCAGAAGCACTTCTAGACTTCACTGACCTAGAGGAAGTATTTGCGTGGCTAAATCGCTCCGCCTAACAATACCGCCTCGATTGCTGATCAATTGCGATGACATGCCATAGCCCCAAGAGGGGTAACATCCGCTGTTAAAATTTGTGATGGGTTATTCATAGGTGGAGCATTTTTGCCCTTAGGAGAGAACTAATTTGAGCGAAGCAACCGTTGCCATTGTCACTGGTGCCTCACGGGGGATTGGTCGGGCGATCGCCCTCGAATTGGCCAAGGAAGGAGCCACTGTGGTTGTCAACTACGCCCGTTCTGCTGAAGCGGCCCTTGAAGTCGTTCAAATGATTGAACAACAAGGGGGGACAGCGATCGCGATCGCTGCCGATGTGTCTGTCCCTGAGCAGGTCGATACTCTCGTAGCCAAAACCGTAGAAACCTACGGCCGTGTGGATGTACTGGTCAACAATGCCGGTATTACCCGCGACACGCTGCTGCTGCGTATGAGCCTCGAGGACTGGCAGGCGGTGATTAACCTGAACCTGACAGGGGTTTTTCTGTGTACTCGGGCGGTAAGTAAACTGATGCTCAAGCAAAAGCGGGGACGGATTATCAACATTGCGTCGGTGGCAGGGCAAATGGGCAACCCCGGCCAAGCCAACTACAGTGCTGCCAAAGCTGGTGTGATTGGGTTTAGCAAAACCGTGGCCAAAGAACTCGCCAGTCGAGGTATTACCGTCAATGCCGTTGCCCCCGGCTTTATTGCCACTGAGATGACAGCTGGACTCAAAGCAGAGGAGATTCTTAAATTCATTCCCCTAGGACGGTATGGCGAACCCACAGAAGTGGCGGGGATGGTGCGCTTTTTAGCCTTGGATCCAGCAGCCGCCTACATTACGGGGCAAGTCTTCAATGTGGATGGTGGTATGGTGATGGCCTAGGCGCCTTGGAGTAGTGCAGCAACCCATGACCGACGCGATTACCCTCCCCAGTCAATACGATCCCAAGCAAACGGAGGCCAAGTGGCAACAGCTCTGGGAAAGCAGTGGTGTCTTTCACGCGGACCCCAACCACCCTGGTAAACCCTATTGCATTGTCATTCCGCCTCCTAATGTCACTGGTAGCTTACACATGGGGCACGCCTTTGAGCATGCCCTGATTGATGTTCTGATTCGCTATCACCGCATGATTGGCCGCAACGTTCTCTGGCTACCGGGGACAGACCATGCCAGTATTGCCGTTAGCACGATTTTGGATCAACAGTTGCAGGCGGAGGGCACCAACCGCTTTGCCTTGGGACGGGAGGCCTATCTAAAGCGAGCTTGGGCATGGAAAGAGTCCTCAGGGAAGACAATTGTCGGCCAAATTCGCCGCTTGGGGCTGTCGGTGGATTGGTCGCGGGAACGCTTTACGATGGATGAGGGGCTGTCGCGGGCAGTTCTTACAGCTTTTAATCAGCTTTATGAAGCAGGACTCATCTATCGCGGTAAGTATTTAGTAAACTGGTGTCCCTCCAGTCAATCGGCGGTCTCGGATTTAGAGGTAGAAAACCGTGAGGTGCAGGGGCATCTCTGGCATTTGCGCTATCCCCTGACAGATGGGTCAGGGTATTTGGAGGTGGCCACAACCCGTCCGGAAACGATGCTGGGGGATACGGCAGTGGCGGTTCACCCAGAGGACGATCGCTATCGCCATTTGATTGGCAAAACACTGCGCCTGCCGCTTATGAATCGGGAGATTCCGATTATTGGGGATCCCTTGGTGGATCCCACCTTTGGCACCGGCTGTGTCAAGGTCACCCCTGCTCACGATCCCAATGACTTTGTCATGGGGCAACGCCATCGCCTACCGATGATTAACCTGATGAACAAAGATGGCACGCTCAATGAGAATGCCGGCGAGTTTGCGGGTCTGGACCGCTTTGTGGCTCGTAAACAGGTGGTGGCTCGTCTAGAAGCGGAGGGCTTTTTGGTGCGGGTGGAGGACTATAAGCACACCGTTCCCTATAGCGATCGCGGCAAAGTACCCATTGAACCGCTGCTGTCTACCCAATGGTTTGTGAAAATTCGTCCCTTGGCGGATGCCGCCCTCAAAGCCTTGGATAGACGGCATTCCCCTCGCTTTATTCCGGATCGCTGGGCAAAGGTCTATCGCGATTGGCTGGTGAACTTGCGGGATTGGTGTATTTCACGGCAACTGTGGTGGGGGCATCAAATTCCCGCTTGGTACGTGGTCAGTGAAACCGAGGGCGAAGTGCGCGATGATACTCCCTTTGTGGTGGCAATGGATGAGACGGCTGCCCGCGCCAAGGCAATTGCCCAATTTGGCGAGGACATTCAACTCCAGCAGGATCAAGACGTATTGGATACGTGGTTTTCCTCTGGCCTATGGCCCTTTTCTACGTTGGGTTGGCCCGATGATACGCCAGACTATCGCCGCTATTACCCCAACACCACCCTTGTTACCGGGTTTGACATTATCTTTTTCTGGGTGGCACGGATGACAATGATGGGTCAGTACTTCACAGGTAAAATCCCCTTCCGTGATGTCTATATCCACGGCTTGGTGCGGGATGAAAACAACAAAAAAATGTCCAAGTCCGCCAATAATGGCATTGACCCGCTGATTTTAATTGAAAAATACGGCACCGATGCGCTGCGCTATAGCTTGGTCAAGGAAGTCGTGGGCGCTGGTCAGGATATTCGCTTGGCCTACAACCGCAAAACCGATGAGTCGGCAACCGTCGAGGCGGCGCGCAACTTTGCCAACAAACTTTGGAATGCCTCCCGCTTTGTGCTGCTGAATCTAGAGGGACAAACCCCTAGCCAGTTGGGAACCCCGCGACGCCAGGACCTGACCGCTAGCGATCGCTGGATTCTCAGTCGCTACCATACAGCCATTCAAACCACCCGCGAGCGCATTGAAAGCTATGGCCTGGGGGAGGCGGCCAAGGGACTCTACGAATTCATCTGGGGGGATTTTTGCGACTGGTACATTGAACTGGCGAAACCTCGTTTACAAGGGGAAAACGCCAAAGCCAAGCGCACTGCTCAGCAAGTACTGGCCACGGTTCTCGATGGTACCTTGAAGCTGCTCCATCCTTTCATGCCCCACATTACAGAGGAAATTTGGCACACGCTGCATCAGGTGGGAGACAGTGAAGTTTTAGCGGTACAACCCTACCCGAAAGTGAATCGCCGCGCCATTGACCCTGAGCTTGAAGCCCAATTTAGTCTTTTGATTGAAACCATCCGCACAATTCGGAATCTGCGGGCAGAGGCAGGGATTAAGCCGGGATTGTATATTGCCGCCCTGATTGAGGCAAGTGCTGAGGAAGCATCCATCTTCAAAGCTGGAGCTGCTGATATTCAACACTTGGCTCGCCTCGAGTCCCTAACCATTGGCACCGGGCTGCAAATTCCACAGCAGGTCTTTAGTGGTGTTGTTGGCAAGAGCGAGGTGCTCATTCCCCTAGGGGGGGTCGTAGATCTGGAGGCCTTGGTAACGAAGCTCCAGAAGGAGAGCGATCGCCTGAGGAAAGACCTTCAATCTTTAACAGCTCGCCTCAACAACCCTAATTTTGTCAACAAAGCCCAGCCAGAGGTGGTTGCTACGGCCCAGGCACAATTGGCTGCCGCCCAACAGCAACTGGCAATTATTGAGCACCGACTCCAATCCTTGGGGGTCGATGACAAAACCCAACCCTGACGAGTAGAAAACGGCACAGCAAGCTCTCGTGTTGAGATCGCGAGCCTGTCAAACGTAGCGGAATGACTAGGGGGGTGTTTCCCCCCTAGTCTGCAATTCAACTGTAATGAACTGAGAAGATCTCAGCTTTAATTCAGCTTTAATAGCGATAACCGCTGTAGCCGCTGTTAGTCTGATTGGGCTTATAGACAATAAAGCCCATCACTTGGCACTGCTTGATAT
>NZ_JACOMP010000125.1:0-2531 GCF_014466085.1 Thermosynechococcus sp. OHK43 | reverse complement strand
TGAAAGGGCTTGAGGGCAGAGCGGATAAAAGCAGCGGTTTCAGCATTTCCCGCAAGGGCAAGAATCCGTCCCCGGGCATCACAGACAACGGCATGGACATGGTGGCGCGACTCAACAATCCCTTCCCGCAGTAAGTAAACATCGAGGGCAGGAGCTTGGGTGCGTTTGGACATCGGTTCGGTCATGCGGGTAAGTGAGCAACAATATCGGCAGCAGCTACAGGAGTGCCCAACCAAGGGCAAGTCCCAAAGAAAAGATCACAAGCGCTAAAAATGTCACCTGTAACCGTTGCAAAATCGGGCGCAACTCGTAGGTATAGATCAGGCGATCTTGAGTCAATTCAGCTTCGGGTTTTTGCCATTCTTGACCATCATACCAACCCGTTTCTTCATAAACCACGGTGGGACGTTGCAGGCGATCGCCCACGTAGGCCCAACCCAACACAAGGCGCAAAAGAATGAGTAACAACAGGAAATTGGCTCCTACAGCAGCGGCCAAGAAGGTGTGAAGGGGTGCTTCTTTTAGAGAAAAGCTGGCGATCGCCACCGGTCCACTGACTAGCCAAGCCATCCCCCACAGCAGCAGCAAACGCCGTTGAAAACGCGGCCGCGGCCAACTCGACCATTCAAAAAACCAAGAGGCTTTGAGGTCACGATATTCGTTAATTGGTCGCTGATCTGCCGGAACAGGACAGAGACTCTGAGACACAGTGGCACAAGTTTAAGGACGCTGTTTCCAGCATACCAGTCTCGCTGAAATCGTGGATCGCCCCAGTGTGCATGAAATTGGGCGATCGCCCCTTACACTAGAGGATGGCAATCCCACCCTGCGTCTAGTGGGGAAACCTTTGCTGCTATATTGATTATTCCCTAATTCCCTTGCGGCACCTTGGATGGAATGGCACCATTTTGATGTTGCGCAGTTACGCCTGATTGACCAGCTGCTGGCTGGGCATCACCTGAGTCCAGCCCAGTACGATATTACACGCCGTGTGATTTATGCAACGGGGGATTTAGAATACCTGAATTTGATTGTCTATTCAGAGCAGGCTCTGCAATCTGGTGTGGCTGCCCTTGCTGCTCATACCCCGATTGTGGTGGATGTAACGATGGTACAGGTGGGGGTGCTCTCCTACACCCAAAACACCTTTGGCAATCCCATTTACTGTGGGGCAGAAACCTTCACCCGGCCGCAGCAGGAAAAATCTCGCATTGCCTTTGGTATTGAAACCTTGGCACGACGGCATCCCACGGCTATTTTTGTTCTCAGTAGTGATCATTCAGCCCTAGAACCCCTCCTGACTTTAGTGGAGGCTCAGGAAATTCGCCCCGCCTTAATTATTGACGCTGCCCCCAATTTTCTCCCCCCCACCTTGGATCGCCTGCAAAACTCTTGGGTACCCCACATTGCCATTAAGGGTTGCAAGGGGGGCGTGAGCGTTGCCACAGCAATTATGAACGGTTTACTGAAGTTGGCTTGGACGGCCTATGGTGACCCCCTTCCCTGAGGTGAATGAGTGGCTCTGTATTGGTCAAATCGTTGGTGCCCACGGCCTGCGGGGCGAGGTCAAAGTCAAGCCCTTTAGTGATTTTCCCGAACGCTTTACAGTGGCTGGTTGCCGTTGGTTGCGATCGCCCCGCCAGCCCCAGCCCTATACGGTTACCCTCCTACGGGGCCGATTTTTACCCCGTGCCGAACAGTTTGTGGTTACCTTTGCCGAAATTAGCGATCGCACCGCAGCGGAGGCGCTCAAGGGGGCAGAAATTTTAGTCCCCGCCAGCGATCGCCCACCCCTTGCGGCCAATGAATACCACCTCATGGATCTGATTGGACTGGCGGTCTATCACCAAGGTAAGCGGGTTGGCGAAGTAGTGGGCTTGGTCAATGCGGGCAATGACCTACTGGAAGTGCAGTTACTCGACCCTGCCCCAGCAGCCCCCCAATCGGTGTATATTCCCTTTGTCCCAGCCATCGTCCCGGTGGTTGATCTGGCAGCCCGAAGAATTGAAATTGATCCCCCCTTAGGGCTGTTGCCCTGATCAATCCCTACCAAAATCGTTAATAATAGGAATACTTGTATTTTTGTAGTCCCGACTCTTGAGATTATTGTTCAGTGAGCTGCCCCAACCCATCCCTTAAAGTCCCCTAATTCCACCTTGACGGTAGTCTTGACCTAGGCGAGCGCGATCGCCCTACCGTTTGCCCCTTCATAGAGATTTCAGAGCCTTTGAGAGACAGCATGAGTATTGGTAAAGTCCGCATCTATGACCTATCAAAAGAACTTAACCTAGATAATCGCGATTTATTGGCGATCTGTGAACAATTGGGGATTCCCTATAAAAGCCACAGCAGCACAATTTCCGATGCCGATGCCGATCGCATTCGCGACGCTGCTAAAACCTACCAACCCCATAGTGCCTCTCCCCATAAAGTTTCAAAAACACTGCCCCCTGTGAAGAAAGCCCCAGCCCCCCAAAAAACGCAGCAAATTGTTGCTGTGCACAGCCAAACCCGCTCTGAAATACCAGAAG
>NZ_JACOMP010000124.1:0-5074 GCF_014466085.1 Thermosynechococcus sp. OHK43 | reverse complement strand
TGAAGTGCACGGCAAGGGAGGACACGCGGCTTTACCCCAGTTTACAGTGGATACTGTGCTCGTTGTTGCTCAAATCATTACAGCGTTGCACACCATCGTCTCGCGCAATGTGGATCCCCTCGAGACTGCGGTGATCTCCGTGGGGGCAGTGCACGCGGGCACCGCAAAGAACGTGATTGCCGATACTGCAACGTTTCGGGGAACAGTTCGATACTTTAAGCCAGAGTTGGGGGACTGGCTACCCCAGCGCATTGAACAGGTGATTGCTGGTATCTGCCAGAGTCATGGTGCCACCTATCGCTTTCACTACGAGCGGATGTATCCCCCCACGGTCAACGATGCCAAAATGGCGAAATTAGTGCGCTCTGTTGCGGAATCGGTCGTCGAGGTGCCAGCTGGAGTCACGTCCCATTGTCAGACGATGGCCGCGGAGGATATGTCATTTTTTCTGAAAGCTGTTCCAGGCTGCTACTTCTTTTTGGGGTCAGCCAATGGCACACTGGGGTTAGATTTTCCCCACCACCATCCCCGCTTTGACTTTGACGAAATCGTTTTAAGTATTGGGGTTGAGCTGTTTGTCCGCTGTGTGGAGAAATACTGTGGTCTAGTGGAGACATAAATTTCCTATGTCCCTTACAGTACTCATTGCCGACGATGATCCCGGCATCCGCTTGTCGGTGAGTCGCTTTTTGGAATCCGAAGGGTACTGTTGCCTGACGGCGGGAGATGGGGCCCAAGCTTTGGAAATGATCCATCGCTATCAACCTCACCTGCTGATTACGGATATTGCCATGCCCAATATGAATGGCTATGAGTTAGTGCGGCAGGTCCGCCAGCATCCCTCGTTACGCTTACTGCCAGTGGTGTACCTAACGGCGCGCACGGAATTGGAGGAGCGAATTCGTGCCTATCGTACCGGGGGCGATGTCTATCTTGCCAAGCCCTTTGACCTCAATGAGTTAGCAGCGGTGGTGCGCAACCTACTCGATCGGGCACAACTGGTACAAATGGAGTGGCAGCAGCGACAGCAGCCTTTCTCTGTCTCGAAAAGCCAACGCGTTAGGGTTGATCTGACGCAGCGGGAAAAGGACGTTTTGGCTTTGTTGGTGGCGGGACTCTCCAATGCCCAGATTGGCGATCGCCTGCACTTGAGCGCGCGAACGATTGAAAAGCACGTCAGTAGCCTTTTTCAAAAAACAGCAGTTCACAATCGGGCTGAGCTGGTGCGACTGGCAATTGAACAGGGCTTGGTGGAGCGACAAACCAGTTCCCAACCTTGAGCTATAGCGGTTAGTTTGACATCCTCGCCGGCGATTCCTACTGCGCTCCGCAGGGATTGCACCTTGTCTAGTCGCTTTAAGGGATTCCTGCTTCCGACCGCTAGTGGGGTTGAATCCACAGGCCCTCCGGGGGTGTCTTGGATATTCCTGTTAGCATTGGATTTTCGTGCTAAGAACAATTAAGAACAATATTGTAGTCCAACTATTCTATGCTGTAACTAAGAACGGAGACACCAATCCTGCTATCCTTGTGCGCCCTAGACGGCGGAGTTTGTTACGCCTTTGGTCAAAGCAGGATGTTCAGGAACTGAGAGCCCATGCAACAGATGCCCCCTGCCCCTGGTCAAGAGTCGGTCTGGGACTACCCCCGTCCGCCCCGTCTTGAACCCACGGCAAAACACCTGCGGGTGGTCTTTAATGGTGTGGTGATTGCTGACACCCAGCGGGGACAGCGGGTACTTGAAACCAGTCACCCCCCGGTGTATTACTTTCCGCCAGAGGATGTACAGTCGCAGTATCTGGTGCCCTCGGCACGGCAAACTTTTTGTGAATGGAAAGGACAAGGCGCCTACTACCACGTCAAGGTGGGCGATCGCCAAGCTGAGAATGCAGCGTGGTACTATCCCAAACCCACCCCTGCCTTTGCGCCAATCCGCAACTACATTGCCTTCTATGCTGCTTTGATGGATGAATGCACCGTGGATGGCGTGGTGGTGATTCCGCAACCGGGGGGCTTCTATGGCGGCTGGATTACGCCAGACATTGTTGGCCCATTCAAGGGGGCACCGGGAACGTGGGGCTGGTAAGGGCTGCTCAGTGTTTCTCAAGTCCCTCCATCTGCGCCACTTCCGCAACTACAGCGAGCAATCCGTGGTGTTTGCTGCTCCGAAAACTATCGTCGTCGGCGACAATGCCCAGGGCAAGTCCAATTTGCTGGAGGCTGTGGAGTGGCTGGCCACATTGCAATCCCATCGCACCCATCGCGATCGCGACCTGATTCAGCAGGGACAAGAGAGTGCCCAAATTGAAGCCACCCTTGAGCGCCAAGGGGTTCCCCTTGATCTGGCGGTGAGTTTGCGCCCCCCCTCAGGCCGTGTCCTACGGGTCAATGGCTGTACGGTCAAGCGCACTGCGGAATTTCTCGGTCAACTCAATGCGGTGGAATTTTCCTGCTTGGATTTGGAACTGGTGCGGGGTACACCAGCGATTCGCCGCAACTGGTTGGATCGGATTTTGGTGCAATTGGAACCCCTCTACAGTCAACTCCTGCAAACCTACCAAAAAGCCCTGCGCCAACGCAATGCACTCCTCAAACAGGCAGGCAGCCAAGGATGGGATGAAGCCCTCTGGCAAGCCTGGAATCAGCAATTGGTTATCAATGGCACCCGCATCATCCGCCGCCGACAGCGCCTCGTTGAACGCTTGGCTCCCTTGGCACAGCATTGGCAGCGAGTCTTGAGTGGCGATCGCGAGACCCTGACCTTGAGTTATGAGAGCCATGTGCCCCTTGGGGATGGCACCTCTGAGGCCATTGTGGCAGCCTTTAGTGAGGCCTTGGCGACTCGCCGCGCCATTGAACTGCTCCAAAAAACTAGCCTGGTGGGACCGCACCGTGATGATGTTGGCTTTTGGCTTAATGCTCAAAGTGCCCGTCAATTTGCTTCCCAAGGGCAGCAGCGCACGCTCGTATTGGCGTTGAAACTAGCGGAACTGGCTCTTGTGGAAAGTGTAGTTGGCGACACGCCCCTTTTGTTGTTGGACGATGTCCTCGCCGAACTGGATTTGCAGCGACAGGGAATTTTGCTGGAGGTGATGGGCGATCGCTACCAAACCCTGATTACCGCCACCCACCTTGCCCCCTTTGCCGTCCCTTGGCGCAAGCAGGCGCAAATTCTTAAGGTAACGGCGGGGACGATCGCAAGCGTGCCTGACACTGCTGCTCAAACCACCGACTAATCTGGGGAATAGTTAGCTCGGCAATAGGCACCCCCTCCCTTTTAGCCACTTGCCGTAGTTGCTTGAGAGCGCTGATGAGAATTTGGCCATACCACGTTATAAATCCCCCCTGGCGTGCTTCCTCCGCTTGCAACTGGGGATCGGCAGCAACCAGTTCATAGACTTGGGCTGCGGTCAGGTCTTCGAGGGGCTTCCCCTCAATCTTGGTACGTAGGTAACGCTGGGCATACACCGCCACTCGAATCGCAAAGCGATCGGCCGCTGGCAAAAGCAGTTGATCAATCTCTTGGCACTCACTGACGGTGAGCAGATCCTCAGGGGTCATCAATAGCCTTGCTTAGACCAGTCCAGCAGGTGTCGGTACTGCTGTGCGTTCTTGGATATTAATCACGTTGGGAGTAAAGAGAAAGACACCGTCCCCAAGGCGCGATTGATGGCCATTGATGGCATAGGTGCTACCCGCGGCGAAATCGGAAATGCGCTGTGCCTCAGCCACATCAAGGTGCTCCAGGTTGAGAATCACTGCCTTGTCCGCCCGCAGCGCTTGCACAATCAAGGTGGTATCACTGAGGGACTGCGGCTTGATCACCACTACTTCATAACCGCTACTCAAGGAATGACTAAAGGCAGTTAGTTCACTCATGACACCCCCCTTGGGAACATAGCAACCGTACCTATGGATTTAATAATCCCATTAGACTTCCATTTTGTTATACCAACTACATCAAAGTCTATGCATATTTCAGCTTTGAGATCTGGCTACCAATCAATTCTTGAGCTATGGGTGGCTGTTTTCCTTATCCGTTGAAGCCCCCACTAGGGATAGTCAGGCAATCGGTTGACCCCTAAAATGGGCGCTACTGGGATTGGAGGCTATGTCCAGTAATATGGTCAAACGTAGTCAAGCAAAGCGATATGCTTCCCTGGGGGCGATCGCCCTTCTGACCACATACCTCGTGGTAGCGAGTCCTAATCCCGCCTTGGCCATGCACATCAGTGAGGGCTTTTTGCCCCTAGGTTGGGCTGTGGGTTGGTGGCTGGCCTTTCTCCCCTTCTTGGCATGGGGACTGTGGTCATTGCAACAGCAGATCAAACAACACCCCGAATCCACCCTACTGGTTGCCTTGGCAGGCGCCTATGCCTTTGTTGTCTCTTCTTTGAAGATTCCCTCGGTGACTGGCAGCTGTTCCCATCCTATCGGGATTGCCCTTGGGGCTGTTCTTTTTCGGCCTCCCTTGATGGCAGTATTGGGGACACTGGTGTTGCTCTTTCAGGCCCTCCTCATTGCCCATGGCGGATTGACGACACTGGGAGCCAATGCCTTTTCGATGGCCGTCGTAGGACCGTGGCTCGCTTGGCTTACCTACTGCAGCGCGTCTCGTTTGAGAGTGAAGCCGGCGATCGCTCTGTTTGCCGCTAGCTTTATCAGCAATGTGGGTACTTACACCTTGACCTCTTTGCAATTGGCCTTGGCCTTTCCCGACAGCGTGGGTGGCGTGGCCACTTCCTTTGCCAAATTTGGCACCCTCTTTGCCGTCACACAGATTCCCCTCGCCATCAGTGAAGGGCTGCTGACGGTCTTGGTGTGGAACTGGTTGACGACCTACTGTGTTGCAGAACTGCAGGCCTTAAGACTCTTGCCTGAGGAAGAGTTGCCCTAAAGGACTCTACCGGCTACCGGAGGATAGTCATTTCTGGGATATTTGATCTGAAAAACTGGTAAAAACTGGCACTCGAGGCTGTGCAGCAGAAAGATGGTGGAGGTTTTTGATGAATAAAAAAATAGCGGCCCTCCTACTAGGAGCAGGAACCGTTGTCCTGGGCATCTTTCCTTTACT
>NZ_JACOMP010000123.1:0-6663 GCF_014466085.1 Thermosynechococcus sp. OHK43 | reverse complement strand
GTTAAGGAAATAAAAGAGACATCCACCACCCCCAGATCGGGTCGGGGTCCATCGTCGGTGTACAGATCAGCGGGGGTTAGATAACGCAGGTTAGTGCGTTCCCTGAGAATAAGGCGCCGGTCCTGGCGCAGTTTCCAATCCACTTGGCCATAGCCCACATCAATGCCATAGACCAATTGGGCTCCCGCTTGCAGCAGACAATCCGTAAAGCCGCCTGTGGAAATACCGCCATCCAAACACACGCGATCGCGCACCACCACCGGAAAGACCCCCAGGGCATGGGCAAGCTTTTCACCCCCCCGCGAAACATAGGCGGGTTTTGCTTTCACCTGAATTGTGGCATCCACAGCCACCAGCGTCCCCGGCTTATCAATGGGAATATGGTTGACTTGAACTTCGCCAGCACGAATCCAGCGTTGTGCCTGTTGGCGGCTCTCACATAGATGCCGCTCCACAAGAAGACTATCCAAGCGTTGCTTTCGGGGAGTCATTGATTCTTCCGCAGGGGGGCAAAGGCAAAGAGCTGGTTGACATCAAGGGCTAACCCCCGCAACTGGGGTTGGGCAAAGAGGGTGGTTTGACTCTGCCACAGGGGCAAAAAGGCCACGGCCTCAGCATTGAGTTCCTGAAGCTGACGCAAGAGGGCGCCGCGGCGTTGGGGATTGGCCTCACGGCGACTGGCAACAATGAGAGCATTGGCCTCAGGACTGTAGAAAAACGACCCCCACGCAGCACTGGCACCCCTTTCACAGCCGGTGGCTACGGAACCGCGATCGCAACTCAGGAAGGGTTCAAGGTAGTTATCGGCATCGTAGAAATCACCGTACCAGTCGAGCAAGACCAAGGGATAGGCTCCACTTTCTAAATTGCGGTAGATCGTGGCGGAATCGGCACTGTCTAGTTGCACCT
This sequence comes from Thermosynechococcus sp. OHK43, assembly GCF_014466085.1. Lineage (NCBI taxonomy): Bacteria > Bacillati > Cyanobacteriota > Cyanophyceae > Acaryochloridales > Thermosynechococcaceae > Thermosynechococcus > Thermosynechococcus sp. OHK43. The sequence continues at coordinate 5,754 of NZ_JACOMP010000123.1, read as the reverse complement.
GAACGCGATCGCCCAAATCCCGCTCTAGGGAGGCTTTCAGAACCGTTGCCGCCAAGACATTACTGGGAACATTGGCACGGTACCAAAGGTTCACCACCAAGGGCTGCTGCGGTGAAATAGTCGTGTTCTGCAACCAGTGCTCTATTTGGCTAGAATCGCCGTCTCCATAGCGATCGCGAAAGACGGGCTCACTCACAGGAAATAAACTCGGCACTAAGGAGTACAGGGGTTCTGCTTCCCCCAAAAAGACTCGTTCTACGAGGCGCTGACGATTGACACTCGCAGCCAAAACCTGCCGCGCCGCCAATTGATCCCAAGGGGGTTGGCGCACATTGATGCTCAGGACGGTCACAGCGTTGCCTGCCCCCGTAATTACCTGCCAGTGCTTCGTTGGCGCTTGCCTCTTGAGGGCGCGAATTTGATTCGGATCGAGAGCACCGATCACCACATCCACTGCCCCCGTGCGAAAGGCATTGTAGAGATTGGCACTACTGGAGAAAATTTGCACACGAATGCCAGCATTTTCGGGTTTGGTGCCCCAATAGTCAGCAAAGGGTTCAAGGCGCACCCCATCCGTCCTGTAGGCCGCTAGGCGGTAAGGGCCTGTGCCCACAAATTGGGTCGGCAAGAAGCGATTGCCCGCTGCGCCATAGGCCGTAGGAGAAACAGCACACAAACCACTAAAGGCCAACAAATGGGGAAGAGCCCCAAAGGGTTCCTTAAGGCGAATTTCCAGCAAGTCCTCGGCGATCGCCTTAATTTCTTTGACTCGTCCTGCGAGCAGGGAGGCGGGCTGGCCACCACTATTCATAAATCGCTGCAGGGAAAAGGCCATGGCCGCAGCATTAAAGGGCGTCCCATCGTGGAAGTAAACCCCCCGCCGGAGGGGAATGCGGTAGGTGAGGCCATCTTCGCTAACTTCGGGTAAGGCAGTGGCCAGTTGGGGAATGAGGTCTTTGCCTTTGTAGGTATAGAGGCGATCGCCCAAATTGAACAGAAGCAGGCCCGCCAAGTTTTCGTAGGCATCAGCGGGGTCAAGGGTGCGCAGGCGAGCCGTGGTGCCAATGACAAGACTTTGATCCCCTTGGCGCGACCCCTCACCGCCACAGGCAACCAGCAGCAGGCTCAGCAACAGTACAAGACATCCCCACAGTAGCCGTTGTGCCACAGACACACCCGCTCGGTACATTATCCACTAGAATAAAGGGCGAGCGATGGGACTCGAACCCACGAATGGTGGAACCACAATCCACTGCCTTAACCACTTGGCTACGCTCGCCATGCTTCCTAAGCTAGTTTTCTAGCATAGCATAGAGAATTCTCCCATGAAAGTGCCTCTCCTTTCCCAAATCAGGGCACGCCCTCTCTGGTGCAGCGGTGGTGCCTTCTTGCTGTTGGGGATTATTGCGGCCTGCCTCACCAATCCCACCCCTGCCGACTATCAACGCCATACCGCAACGGAAATCAATACCTTCCTTTTGACTCAGGTGTGCCCAGAGATCATCAATCGCAATAGCGGCATAGCTATGGTGGCTTTGGAAGTCTGTGACCAACTCGAATCCCGCCCAGCAGAAGAGATTGAACGTTACATCGCCTACAACACCCAAGCCTATAACCTTGGCGTTGCCACCCTCTTTGTAACTGAACTGCCCATTCAAACCATCTGGAGCCTCGGCCTTTTTGGTCAAATTATTCCGCTAAGGCTATAAAGGCTGCTTTCCCCTAGTGGCAGGTGTAAAATGCAAGAATCCAGCGCCCAAGGTACCGAGCTAGTTCTTTGAGAAATTTGAGGAAATACTGTCCCCAGGGCGATCGCTCAAGGGAGGCCTTTGAGTTTTCCCGGCCCATGCCATTGGGAGTGTGGGCTGTTTCCTACTGAGCCTCGTCGTCAGTCTATTCATGATCCTGCGGTAGCGGCATCGAGTCCTTTTATCTCCTCTTTTGCAATGTCTGGTTTTGCAATGTCTGGGAGTGCAAGGGTGGTTTTCCTATCTCCTGTGCGGCATGCGATCCTTAGCGCCAAATACCCCCTGGGGGCACTCTGATGGTGGAGCGGGGAAGGGCTGTGCCAAGATATATCAACAAGGAGACGCCGGTAAAAAACAATTATCATGATTGGGAAAACCCTTGGCGGGCGCTATAAACTCATTCGAGTCTTGGGAGCTGGGAATTTTGGCCAAACGTTTCTGGCAGAGGATGTTCATCGGCCTATTCGGGCCAAGTGTGTTGTTAAATACCTGCGCCCTGCCCGTAGGGATGCGGCCTTTCTCCCCTTGGCGCGATCGCTCTTTCAGCGCGAGGCACAAATTCTAGAGCGGCTGGGCACTCATGACCAAATCCCCCGCCTCCTTGCCTACTTTGAGGAGGACAACGAGTTTTACCTTGTCCAAGACTTCGTTGAGGGTCAAGTCCTACGGCAGGAATTGTTGCCGGGCTGTGCGTGGTCAGAGGCACGGGTGATTGAGCTGCTCCAAGATGCCCTCGGAGTTCTCAGCTTTGTGCATGAATGTGGTGTCATCCACCGTGATGTTAAACCCGATAACTTAATTCGTCGCCAGTTGGATCACCGCTTGGTCCTCATTGATTTTGGTGCTGTGAAGGAAATGGGGGTCTCCATTGGCGGCGGTACCTTAGTGGGAGATGCGAATCCGCAGACGATCGCCATTGGCACACCGGGGTATATGGCACCAGAGCAAGCCCAAGGACGGCCCCGCCCGGCCAGCGATCTCTATTCCTTGGGAATGGTGGCTGTACAGGCATTAACGGGGTTGAGTCCCCTGCAACTCACCCAAAACCCCTACGGCTGTTGGTGTTGGCAAGCCACTGAACCGGTGAGCGATCGCCTAGTGCAGTTTGTCAATAAGCTCATTCACCCTTCTCCCTATGAACGCTTTGCTACGGCTGCCGATGCCCTTGCCAGTCTGCAACAGGTAGAGGTGCCCAAATCTTTTTGGTTTCGCCTTGGCAAATTTCTCAGAACTCCCGTTCAAGACCTCTGGCGATCGCCAAAGGCAGGTGAGGCGCCACCCCGTCCACTACCCCCTGTTTCCACGCTACCCCCCAAAGCCACCGAACCCAAACCGCTGTCCTCACCACCGGCAGCCACCGCCGCCTTTCCCAACCAAGGTCGCCGTATTTTTATCAGTCACTCCAGTCACGGCACCGATTTGCAATTGGCAAGTGCGCTCCAAGAGGCCTTGCAAAAGGCGGGTCACCAACCCTTTATGGCTAGCCAAAGTATCCGTCTCGGGGAAGCATGGGCACAGCGGATTGATCAGGAGCTCAAACAGTGTGATTTTTTTGTTCTGTTGCTCTCGCAAACGGCAGCTCAAAGTGAAATGGTGCTCGAGGAAGTCCGCACCGTCAAACAGTTGCAAGCCCACCGGGGCGATCGCCGTCCCTTTATCTTGCCTGTGCGGGTCAATTTTCCGCTGGATATGCCCTTGAACTATGAGTTGCGGGGCTACCTGCATCGACTGCAACAGCGCTTCTGGCGATCGCCAGCGGATACCGACACCCTGCTGCAAGAAATTCTCGACTTGGTGAATGCGACCACGGCCCCTGTGGCCACCAGTAGCGATGCCCCCCAAGAAACCATTGCTGAACCAGATCAAAAGAATACATTCGTTGGTGATAGTGCCCCTGTTCCCGTGGCTGAGCCAGAACTGCCGGAAGGGCAAGTGGAAGTGGCCTCGGCGTTTTATATTGAGCGGCCTCCTATTGAGCAGCGTTGTCGGGAAACCCTCTTGCAACCCGGCTCCCTGATTCGCATCAAAGCTCCCCGCCAAATGGGCAAAACCTCACTCATGGCACGGCTGCTGTACCGCGCCACCCAAGAGGGCTATGGCACTGTTCCTCTCAGTTTCCAACTGGCGGATGCCCAAGTCTTCAGTGATTTGGAAAAACTACTGCGTTGGCTCTGTGCCAGTGTTGGACGGCGCCTAGGGCTAGAAAACCGCCTCAATGAGTATTGGGATGACATTTTTGGCAGTAAATATAACTGCACTGCCTATTTTGAGGAGTATCTCTTACCCAATTGCCAGAAACCGGGGACACAATTTGAGGGTCGCCCCCTTGTTCTCGGCCTAGACGAAGTGGATCGGGTGTTTGAATATCCGGAAGTGGCCAGTGATTTCTTTGGCCTGTTGCGGGCATGGCATGAGGAGGGCAAAAACCGCGATATTTGGCGCAATCTCCGTCTAATTGTGGTGCATGGCACCGAGGTTTACATTCCCCTGGATATTAACCAATCTCCCTTTAACGTTGGCTTAGCCATTGATCTGCCGGAATTCACCCAAGCACAAATTGCTGAGTTGTGCCGCCTTCACGGCCTGAGTCTCTCAGAAGAGCAGCTCCAAGACCTTCAGCACTTGGTGGGGGGGCATCCCTACCTGATTCGTCTGAGTCTTTATCATCTCGCCCGCCAAGACCTCACATGGCAGGAGCTAATGGCCAATGCAGCCTCAGAAACGGGGTTATATCGAGATCACCTGCGGCGACAGTGGTGGCATCTCCAGCAGCAAAAAGACCTGGTACCCGCCTTTAGGAAGATTCTGCAAGCAGACAACGGCAGTGTTGTTGATAGCACTATTGGCTTTAAGCTCCACAGTTTGGGACTGATTACCCTAGAGGGGAATTTGGCTAAGGTGCGCTGTGATCTTTACCGCCGCTATTTTGGCGATCGCCTGCATTAGGCCCCCCAAAGATTGGCCAGCCAGGCGGCGGTTGTGTGAGCAACAACTCCCTTGCTAAGCTAAAGGGAGAGGGGTTCGGTTATCCGCCAATGACTCTCATCTGTCTCGGATCTGTATCCCGCTGCCCAGTTAGCCTTCGCGGGTTATGCCGTCTATGACGTTAATGTACGTTGCGCCTCAGTGGCAGACCCTAGCATTTCCCTCGACACTTTTTCTCCAACCCATCCTCGAGATTCTCATCAGTGATCTTCCCCCCCAATACAAAGACGAAATTAGGCTCGGCCTCCAAGAAGCCCTCGTTAATGCGGCTCGCCACGGCAATCAACTCAACCCCGAGAAGTTAGTTCTGGTGCGTTATACCTTTGCGCCTGATCAGTGCTGGTGGGTGATTACGGATCAGGGGGATGGCTTCTCCCCCCCCAGTAATGTTTCTGAAACCGCTGATGAGTTGTTGCCAGCCGCCGACTGTGAATGTGGTCGGGGCTTATTTTTAATCTATGCGATCTTTGATGAGGTCTATTGGAATGCCCAGGGTACTGAACTGAGGCTGTGCAAGTATCTCACCCCAACCGATCAGAATCGCTTGAGCTAGAGCGGAATGACATCAATCCAATGGCGATACTGCGGCTCTCGGCCTTCAACGATCGCCTGTAATTGTTTTTGCAGTTGGAGTGTCAGGGGGCGATCGCTAGGCAGAGTGTAGGTCTCAATACGACTGACGGGCACAATTCGCGCAGCCGTGCCGGTTAAAAAGACCTCATCCGCAATCAACAGTTCCGTGCGATCCACGGGTCGCTCCATCACCTTGACCCCAGCTGCTTGCGCCAGTTCAATGACACTGCGGCGGGTGATGCCCTCAAGAATATCCTGATCCACGCTCGGCGTAATCAGTTGTCCATCCCGCACCAAGAAGAGATTCATCCCCGACGCTTCACAGACTTTTCCTTGAGCGTTGAGGAGAATCGCCTCATCAAAGCCCGAGGAAACCGCTTCTGTCTTGGCCAAGGCGGAGACAATGTAGGAGGTGGTGAGCTTGCCCCGGAGGGGAAAGGAGCGATCG
>NZ_JACOMP010000122.1:0-5052 GCF_014466085.1 Thermosynechococcus sp. OHK43 | reverse complement strand
GGTGTGGATCAACCGATCGCTGGCCCTGGCATTAGAGTCGAAGGTGCTGCTTGGTGTCTGGCGTCCCACTGGCCGCAGAGAATTCCCCTCTTTGAACTCCCGGAAGCCCATCTGTGGCTGGAAGTGCCCTCTGCCCAAGGGGGAGATCAACTGCTCCTGTGCCGTGCTTTAGTCAAAACCGGGAGCTTGCCCGAGGGGGCACAACTGTTCCTCAGCCGCAGTCAACCCTTGGGTTGGACATTTTCGCGCACGGTTTCCCTCGTGGGCGATCGCGACTGGCATCTGTGCGAAGTGCCTTTTCACCTCAAACCAGAACTCCAGACCCCCGGCTTGATTAAAATTGGGGTGGAATTCATGGGACGCGGTGTGGTCTGGCTACGGGATATTGAGCTGCTCCATGCCCCCGCCAAGTTAAAGCCAATTACTGATGTGATGGATGGATTGCTGTGAGTCATGGCCTAAACGTAGGGATTGTCGTTTTTCCCGGATCTAATTGCGATCGCGATGTGGCCTACGTCACCAGTGAAATTCTCCAGTGGCCCACGCAACTGCTATGGCACGAGGAGACCGATCTGCGGGGTTACGATTTGATTGTGCTGCCGGGGGGCTTTAGTTTTGGCGATTATTTGCGCTGTGGGGCGATCGCCCGCTTCTCACCCATCATGGCCGCCGTCAAAGACCATGCCGCCGCTGGCAAATGGGTGCTCGGCATTTGTAATGGCTTTCAAATTCTGACGGAGGCAAAACTGCTGCCGGGTGCCCTCGTGCGCAATCGGGACTTGCACTTTATTTGCGATCGCGTCCATTTGCGCTTAGAAGCCAAAGAGCGGCCATGGCTACAGGCCTATGGCGATAAGACCGTGATTCGCTTGCCCATTGCCCATGGTGAAGGCTGCTACTATGCCGATCCTGCCACCCTCGCCGAACTGGAAGCCAACCGCCAAGTCCTCTTTCGCTACGCTGATGCCCAAGGGAATGTTACCCCTGAAAGTAATCCCAATGGTTCGCTCAACAATATCGCAGGTATTTGCAATGCTGCCGGCAATGTCTTGGGAATGATGCCCCACCCTGAACGTGCCGCTGACCCTGCCTTGATCAGCTCCCCCAGTGAACATACCCTGGAGGGCCTACAATTGTTTCAGTCACTACTAGGGGCCCCTGTCGGTTGCTAGAGGAACAGTGCTCAGCTAATGCATCTCCATGGAGCCGCTGCTGTCTTATCTGGTGGGAGCGATTGCAGCCCTCTTTCCCATTGTTGATCCCATTGGGGCTATTCCCATTTTCTATGCCCTAACTGCCAAGCAATCTCACCAACGCCGTTGCCAGCAAGCAAAACAGGTGGCCCTCAACGTGGCCGCGGTGCTGACGGTTTTCTTTCTCATGGGAAAAGGGCTGCTTGCCTTCTTTGGCATCTCTCTGCCGGTGGTACGTATTGCTGGTGGCTTGATTGTTAGCCATACTGCTTGGCAGATGGTGACATCTCAGGACCGGTTGACCCATCGGGAGCAAACGGAAGCGGCAGATAAGGCGGACATCTCCCTAACCCCTATGGCTGTTCCCCTCCTCAGCGGCCCGGGGGCGATCGCCATGACCATTAGCCTCTCTACGCGCTGTCATACCTGGCTAGAATATCTAGGGGCGTGGTTGGGGATTTTGTTGTTGAGCGCGATGGTTTACTTCCTTTTGATCTTGGGAGAACCCCTCAGTCAAGCCTGGGGAATTACCGGTCGGGGAGCCTTGACACGACTATTGGGCTTTTTCATTCTGGCGATCGCCGTCCAGTTCATTGCCGATGGCAGTCTGGCGCTCCTCCAACCCTTGTTGCGCTAGCGTACTTCGTCCTCTTGTCAATCTTTCGTCAATCGCTATCCAATCCATCCAAATGCCCATTTTTGCGACCAAGGGTGCCCACGTTTACCAACTGCACCAACTCACGGCAACGGTGAACCTCTACGACGCCTCCAGGGGCGATCGCTTGGCAACCCAAGGGGCAGCAGGACGGTTTCTCTGGGTATCTGCTTTGGCGTCTGAACGGACCCACGTACAACTGGCGGAGGATGAATACTGGGGCTGGTTGGATGCAGAGGATTACTGCCATCTCACACCCGCGACTCAGCCCTATCAACCCATTGCCCGCGATCGCGCGGACATCGAGGCTGTCCTTGAAGAGGTTATTGCCTTTTGCTTGGCGGCACAGCAAGTCCCCCATGAATATCTCTGGGGAGGAACCGTCGCCCCCCACTACGACTGTTCTGGCTTGATGCAGGCCAGTTTTGCCAGTCAAGGCATTTGGCTACCGCGGGATGCTTATCAGCAGGAGGCCTTTGCCACCCCTTTAGGGAGCAACTCGATTGCGGAAACCCTACCCCAACTTCAGCGGGGCGATCTGGTCTTTTTCGGCAGCTGTGAAAAGGCGACCCATGTGGGCCTCTATCTGGGGCAGGGGCAGTATATTCATAGCTCTGGCAAGGAATACGGCCGCAATGGCATTGGCATTGATACCCTCTTCCCCAGTGAGGATCCCGTGAGCATTGCCTATCAGCGGCAGTTTCGCGGTGGTGGCCGCATTGAGTATAGCTATCTGCCCCTAGCGACCCATCCCTAGTTTTTGCGCTTTTTGATAGACCTTACCTTCCGTGAGGAGGGAAGGAGCAATGACGATCTCCACCTGCTGCATTTCCCGCAGATCCTTGGCCCCAAGGGTTCCCATACTGGTTTGCAACGCCCCAAGGAAGTTGTGGGTTCCATCGTCCAACTGGGCAGGTCCCCGCAGAATCTGCTCAAGGGTACCTGTGGTGCCCACATGAATGCGCGTCCCCCGAGGCAGGACAGGACTAGGCGTGGCCATACCCCAGTGATAACCGCGACCGGGGGCTTCTTTAGCACGGGCAAAGGGCGACCCCATCATCACTGCATCTGCGCCGCAGGCAATACATTTGCAGACATCGCCACCGGTGACAAGGCCGCCATCGGCAATCACAGGCACATAGCGTTGCGTCTGTTCAAAATAGGCGTCCCGTGCTGCTGCACAGTCGGCGATCGCCGTCACTTGAGGCACGCCCACCCCAAGCACGCCACGGGAGGTACAGGCCGCCCCTGGACCGATTCCCACCAGAATTGCCGCCGCGCCACAGTGCATAAGACTGAGAGCCACCTCATAGGTGACACAGTTCCCCAAAATAACGGGCATCGGCATCCGCTCACAAAAGGCAGCCAAGTCTAGGGGATCTGTCCCCTCAGGCGCAAGGTGAGCCGGTGAGACAACGGTTGCTTGCACAAAGAGCAAATCCGCCCCTGCCGCTGCCACAACATCACCAAAACGACTGGCCCCCGCTGGAGTTAAACTGACAGCAGCAATCCCCCCTTGGGATTTGATTTCTTGAATGCGTTTTTCAATGAGCTGGGGTTGAATTGGCTGCGCATACAACTGCTGCATCAGGGGCACAAATTCATCCACACTGACGCTGGCAATGCGTTCGAGAATCGGTGCGGGATCTTCGTAGCGGGTTTGAAGCCCCTCAAGATTGAGGACGCCCAGTGCCCCCATTTGGCTGAGTTTGACGGCCATGGTAACATCCACGACCCCATCCATGGCACTGGCAATAATCGGAATTTCCCGTTCAATGGCACCAATGCGCCAGCGGGTATCCACCAATTGAGGATCAAGGGTGCGGTTGCCGGGGACAAGGGCAATTTCATCAATACCGTAGGCGCGGCGGGCGGTGCGATGTCCGCCTAGTTGAATTGTCATGGTGTTCCTCGCAGTTGGTAGGCTAAATGATCAAGTACCGTGTCTGAGTTGTTGTGGACAGTGGAACAAATTTACAAAAATTTACAACACCTTGACAAGCCATGCCTTGGCGCTAGTTCAATGGTGGGTTGGGCGATCGCCGAACCGGGCGAAAGGAAGTCGGACGCGGTGCTGGGGGCGATGAAGCGGCGCGCTGGGGGCGGGCTAGCCGTGCCTTGGCCTTGGCTTTCTTGGACTTCTTGATTTTGCGCGGGGGCAGAATACCCACTGTGGTTGCCTCCTGGACCACTAAACTTGTTCCCTGTCGTTGCACCTGAAAGTCCCAAAAGTACCCCGGCGACTTCATGGGCACGGTTCCTGTGAGTTTCAGTTTGAAGGCTTTGGGTTTTTCGCCCCGCCGGCGCGGCAACTGCTGGATTTTAACGACGACAAAGTTCTTTTCTTGGGAGTTGAAGATCACTTCTCCCCGTACAGAAAAGTAACCGTCATTGACGCCGGGATCCACTGCTGTGGCATTGGCCTGTTGCAGGCGCTCCGGTTCCCATACGCCCACAATTTGCAGGTGCAGTTTCACCGCTGCTTTGTCTTTGTCAGCATTACGGGTGCGAGGGTAGACTACCCAGAGGTGGGGTTCATTCAAGTCGAGATATTTTTTAATCAGGTTCATCACCTGCCCCAAGAGGACGGTTTCAATTTCCACCCCATCCTCGGTAATCATTACCCCTCGGTTGAACTCCTGCTCCGAAGCGGGTACATAGCGACCTCGCACAACCCCGATCGCCCGATATTGCATCCGTTCACTGGGGGGTGGGATGGGTTGGGGGTGGGCAGGAAGATCCGGTTGCCTAGAAATGGGTTCTTCAGGAGCGGCATTGACCTTGGGCAGTGAGCTACCCGCTGCAGCAACACCGAGAATTTCTGGGCGAGGCTTGGTTTCTAAATCAGGGGCAGGCGCTGGGGTCTTCTTGGTGCGGGGGCGCTTGGCCGGCGGTTCAGCAGTCATGGCAATTCTCGCAAACAGTCTAAACACCCATTGAGTAACTGTTCAGATGAACAGGCCACGGCAATTCTCAATTGGGGTACTCTCAATTATGCGTTGCTACTGGGAGCTAAGCAACACTTTTATTCCTGCCAAAATTCCTGCCAAACTTTGAGAACTATGGGGCTGATGGAACGCTCTCAGTTTGGACAATTGCCCCAAAATCGCCAATAATTGCCGCACAGTTGCGCAACAGACCAAGGAGGGCTAAACGATTGGCACGCACTGTCGCATCCTCTGCCATCACCAGCACACTTTCTTC
>NZ_JACOMP010000121.1:0-4431 GCF_014466085.1 Thermosynechococcus sp. OHK43 | reverse complement strand
CTCCCCCAGCAACGCATTGACCAGGGAGGTTTTACCGGCCGAGCCGGTGCCAAAAACAACAATGCGCAATTCGTGGCGACAAAAGTCCTCCTCTAGCTCCCGTGCCCGTGCTAAGAGGGCTTGCCGTGCCACCTCATCTTCAATTTGACTCAGTTGCTGCCGTAGGGCTTTGAGGTTTTCGGCGGCAGCCTCCGTTTTATCCAGAGGGGCTTGGGGTACAGCGGTGGCGGGCTTGGGCTTCCCCTGGCGTTCAAGTAAATACAGGTAGCGAAAGAACGTATAGAGCAGTCCCCCCAATAGGCCAATGAAAATCAACACCAAGAGATTGGCCAAAAAGGGGGCCGTAAAAGCCACCTGCACATAGAGCCACGTCAGTGCCGAGATCAGCCAGAGGATGAGCACCAGAATAGCGCCAAATCCCAAAAGTGGCCAAAACCAACGTCTGGGGGTCATGGCAGGTATTTCATCAGACGCTGCAAGAAGGGCAATTTCAGCGATTGCCGCCGCCATAGGCGCACCATTAGCCCTAAGTTCACCAGAAAGTAGGCCGATCCCCAGAGACTATTCAGCAATAGCGCCAGGCCATGCTGCAGAGACTGGGCTTCACTCAGGCTGGCAAGCCCATTCAGCAGACCATAGCCCAACAGCCAACTAAGACCAATCACAAGAGCAAGGCGACTCACTTGGCGCGTCTGGCGATCGCTCCCCCGGCGACTCAATTGCCACAGTGCTGGAATCATGCCAAAAATGGGCAGCAAATAGACAAAGAACCACAATCGCTGCAATGTGGGATTGGTAAAGGCTTCCTGATCCACGGGGTCGAGGGGTTTCATCCAATACTCCGCAGGGCCATGCCTACCGTTGTCTGCTCTAAAAGAACCCAAAAAGATTGAGGCTTAGCTTCCTTCATTCCTAATATATCGCCGATGGCAAAACGCCCCACGGATACCCACCCCTTGCTAGACTGAAGATTGGCTTGTTTGCGGCACTGCTCGCGATCGCCAGTATTGCATTGTTGTTCGATAATTGCTAGGGAAGCTGCGTTTATGTCAGTGATTCAGGAGCTACACCGTCAACTCGTTCGCAAAGAGCGCTCCGCCACTGAAATTACCCAGGCCTATTTGGATCGCATTGATCAAGTAGAACCAACACTCCACAGCTTTTTGACGGTAACGCGCGATCGCGCCCTTGCCCAAGCTGCCGAGGTGGATAAACGCCTTGCTGCGGGTGAAGAAATTGGTTTGCTCACAGGAATTCCCCTGGCCATCAAGGATAACCTTTGCACCTACGGCGTTCGCACCACCTGTGCTTCTAAGATGCTGGAGCACTTTGTACCCCCCTACGAATCCACCGTAACCGAAAAATTGCAGGCCGCTGGCGCGATTATGGTGGGCAAAACCAACCTTGATGAATTTGCCATGGGCAGCTCCACGGAAAATTCCGCCTTTGGTTTCACGGCCAATCCTTGGAACCCGCAGCGGGTTTCTGGCGGCTCCTCAGGGGGATCCGCTGCAGCCGTTGCTGCCGGGGAATGTGCCGCTGCTCTGGGCTCCGATACTGGTGGGTCCATTCGTCAACCCGCCGCCTTCTGCGGAGTAGTGGGTCTCAAGCCCACCTATGGTTTGGTGTCCCGCTATGGTCTGGTTGCCTATGCCTCCTCCCTCGATCAAGTGGGTCCCTTAGCGCCGACGGTGACTGATGCAGCTATTCTCTTGGGGGCGATCGCCGGCCACGATGCCAAGGATGCCACCAGTCTCAGCGTGCCGATTCCCGACTACACCCAAGCCCTCAAGCCTGATCTCAAAGGCATGCGCATTGGCCTTATTCAAGAAACCGTGGATGAAGGCGTGCAACCGGAGGTGAAGTCCGCCCTTGAAGCCGCCCTAAAAACCCTAGAGGAATTGGGGGCAACCATTGTTGAACTCTCCTGTCCCCGCTTTGCCTACGGCCTGCCCACCTACTACATCATTGCCCCTTCAGAAGCCTCGGCGAACTTAGCCCGCTATGATGGCGTGAACTTTGGTTTTCGGGCTGAAGGGGCCGCTGATCTGCTTGAGATGTACATGAAAACCCGCGCTCAAGGCTTTGGCCCCGAAGTAAAGCGACGGATTATGATTGGCACCTACGCCCTGTCTGCCGGCTACTACGATGCCTACTACCTACGAGCCCAAAAAGTACGCACCCTGATCAAAGAAGACTTTGCCCGTGCCTTTGAACAAGTGGATCTCCTGGTTTGCCCCACCGCTCCCACCACTGCTTTTAAGGCAGGGGAGAAAACCACCGACCCCCTAAGTATGTACCTGTCAGACTTGATGACCATCCCTGTAAACCTTGCGGGCTTACCCGGCCTGAGCCTCCCCTGCGGCTTTGATAGGGAAGGGCTGCCCATTGGCCTGCAATTGATTGGCAACGTCCTAGGCGAAGAGACCCTATTTCACGTTGCCTATGCCTATGAACAGGCCACCCCTTGGCATCGGCAGCAGCCGCAGCTCTAGGCGTGAATACACCAACTGATCAATAACGCTTGCCTATGGCAGTGGCTTTCCTGGGGGCCAACGCCATCAAAAACTAGGGGGTGCTTCCAAACAGTCACCAATTAGCTAGGCTAGAAGAAAGACATTTCCCTTAGCCAGGATATAAATTTTATCTGAGAACAACAAATTAGAATTTGTTAGCGGTTGTTGACGCGAGCGATCGCGAGTAACGGATTCCAAGGAAAACTCCTGATCCGGAGTAGGCGATTTCTGTTAGAAAGGCTACAATCAATGAGGTTTTAGCTAAAATTGCTCAACAGATTCCTGCACGAGACCAACCGCTGACGATTGCCTGTTCCCTGACCCTACGGGTCACACAGGATTTCTTTCAAGACCATCTCAAAGGTACCAGTGTGCGGAATCTAGAGCCTATTCCCCCGTCCAACCGCTTTCCTTAGCCGCATTCCATCATTGAAATGTGGCTGACGCTAGCGTCACCGAAGGCAACGGTTGCCGACAACACACCGACACCATATATTTAGGGAGATTTTACGAGGACAACGGCATGACCCAAGCAAATGTACTTGACGTTTACGACCCCGCAACAGCCCCCCTTGAAGATGAGGTGGCTCTGCTCAGTGACTATGGCCTTGAGGCTGTAGAGATTGAGGAAGAAGAGAGCGAAGACTTTGAGGAGGTCAGCGATGATCTCGACGACAAGCCTACAAAAGGTCGTGCCAGTCGACGACGGACCCAAGTCAAGAAGAAACATTACACCGAGGACTCGATTCGCCTCTATTTGCAAGAAATTGGCCGCATTCGTCTGTTGCGTGCCGATGAGGAAATTGAACTAGCTCGTAAAATTGCCGACCTTCTAGAAATCGAGCGGGTCCGCGATCGCCTGTGTCAAGAACTGGGCTGTACGCCTGAAGAACTAGAGCGGAATCCTGAAGCTTGGGCCAAAGAACTGGGGATGACGGTGCCGGCATTTCGCCATCGTCTTTTTGTCGGTCGCAAAGCCAAAGAAAAAATGGTGCAGTCCAACCTGCGACTGGTGGTGTCAATCGCCAAAAAATACATGAACCGGGGGCTATCCTTTCAGGACTTGATTCAAGAGGGCAGCCTAGGGCTCATCCGCGCTGCTGAGAAATTTGATCACGAAAAGGGCTATAAATTTTCCACCTATGCGACATGGTGGATTCGCCAAGCCATTACCCGCGCCATTGCCGATCAATCCCGCACCATTCGTCTGCCCGTGCACCTGTACGAAACCATTTCACGGATTAAGAAAACCACCAAACTCCTCTCCCAGGAAATGGGGCGCAAACCCACGGAAGAGGAAATTGCCGATCGCATGGAAATGACGATTGAAAAACTGCGCTTCATTGCCAAATCAGCACAACTCCCGATCTCCCTAGAAACGCCCATTGGCAAAGAAGAGGATTCCCGTCTCGGGGACTTTATTGAATCCGACGGTGAAACCCCTGAAGATCAAGTGTCGAAGCACCTGCTGCGCGAAGATTTAGAAATGGTGTTGTGCACCCTTAGCCCCCGCGAGCGAGATGTCTTAAAACTGCGCTATGGCTTGGACGATGGTCGCATGAAAACGTTGGAGGAAATTGGTCAACTCTTTAACGTAACCCGTGAGCGCATTCGCCAAATTGAGGCAAAAGCACTGCGGAAGCTGCGCCATCCCAACCGCAATAGCGTCCTCAAGGAATACATTCGCTAGGGAATAATTGCTGTTGCGTCCCCCATTGCCCTTAGCGTAGCAGTACTGCACCTAGTTCTATCCAAGCTTTCACCTGCGCAATAGCTCTGGTGCAAACCTGAGTAACCCATCATTCCTGGAGTCATCTCTAGACTCAGGGCCGGCACCATGCTACCGCACCAATGGCAGTGGGGGCAATATGGTCAGATAGAAAAACTTAAGATAGTCACGATAGCTAATGAAATG
>NZ_JACOMP010000120.1:0-7061 GCF_014466085.1 Thermosynechococcus sp. OHK43 | reverse complement strand
GGGATAGTGTTTGGCACTGGGAATGAGTTGCTCCCGTAGGGCTTGGTTGGGGGCATGGAGGCTGACGGCAAGGGTGGTTTGCAATTGGTGCTGTGCCAGTTGCTGAATTTGTTGGGGAATGCCCACGGTGGAAATGGTGATGTGCCGCTGACCAATGCCAATATCGCGATTGAGACAGGTGATTGCCTGGAGAACGGCAGGTAAGTTTAACAGGGGTTCGCCCATGCCCATAAATACCACATGGCTGACACGGCGCTCCATTTCACTTTGGATCGTGAGCACCTGATCCACGATTTCGTGGCAGGCCAGATTGCGGCGGTAGCCCCCTTTACCGGTGGCACAAAAATCACAAGCCATTGGGCAGCCTACTTGGGAAGATACGCAGACCGTCAGGCGATCGCTACTGGGAATGCCTACGGTTTCAATGGTTTCACCATCGGCTAAGGTCAACAGCAGCTTTACGGTGCCATCCTGGGCATCATGGCGGTAGCGAATTTCTGAGCGGCCAATCTCTACACCTGTCAGGGCATCGCGCCACTGTTTCGGAAAGACAGTGATCTCTTGGAGCGATCGCGCCCCCTTTTGATAGAGCCACTGATGGAGTTGTTGCCCGCGATAGCCGGGCTGTCCTTGGGCTTCTACCCATGCTTTCAGTTCTGCTGCGGACTGTCCCAGCAGTGCCATCCTGTTTAACTGCTTTACTTTCCTATTTGATCCTAGCAAACTACTAACCTACGCTTTTCTAAATTTTCTGAAGTTGCTGCAAGTATATCTGGGCAGGGGTATAGCCAGGGTTAAATTCAAGGGCTTTTTGAAAGTAGGCAATGGCGCGATCGCGCTCCTGAAGGGTCATATAGGTGTAGCCCAAACTGTAGGCGGGCTGGGTGGTCATCCACTGGCGATCAAAGGGTTCAGCGCGATCGTAGGTTCCCTGCTCAAGGAGATCTAAACAGCGGTGAAAGTAGGGCAGCGCCCCTCGCTGCAGGCCCAATTCAAAGATAAGTAGCCCCGCTACATAGAGCAGGGGCGGATAGCGATCAAAGAAGCGCAGGCCATAGCTGAGGTAATACTGGGCGGTTTCGTAGTCCTTGGCTTCAAAGGCGCGGTAGCTAACCCAAAAGAGAAGATGACGGAGCCATGTGGTGTCCCTAGGGAGTATCCCCTGTTCGACGGCAGGGGCAATCTGCTCGAGGGCTTGTTCGTACCATGCTTGGGAGCGATCGCTATCGCCACAGGCGGCGTAGTGATCCCCAAGGCAGACCAAGTTTTGCAGGCGGCGATCGCCCTGCTGCACCATTTTTTCAAGGATCGGGATATTGCGATCGCGAATTTTGGCAAGGAATTGCTCTTGGCTTTCTTGGTTGTGGTGAATGAGATAAACCCCCTGCAATTGACCCACCACCGCTTCTCGTTCTCGATAGTAGAGTTGCTCATGGAGGGCGCCGGCAAAATGGAGGTCGGGGAAGCGGCGGCCAAAGCGCACATTCCAAAATTCACTCCAGTTGCGATCGCTAGACTGTTCACGGCGCAGCAGACTCCACTGATTCATGGCATGGGCACCCGGCGCCGTCAATTGGTCTTGCCAGTTGGCATCCGTAACCACCAATTCTTCATCGGCATCAATGTAAAAGACCCACTCCCCAGTGGCCTGGGCTAAGGCGGCATTACGGGCGGCTGCAAAATCCGCTTGCCAAGCAACGGCATGGACGTGGGGTGTAAATTCCCGAGCAATGGCGATCGTCTCATCGGTGGAGCCTGTGTCCACAATAATGATTTCATCCACCCAAGGCTGAACCGACAGCAAGCAACGCCGCAATTGATGGGCCTCGTTTTTGACAATCATGCACAGGGACAGCAGGGGAGCCATTAAACCCGCTTCAAATACTTGGCTTCCAGCAAAAAGGCACCCCGCTCGAGCCGCACCACCCAATAGTTTCGCGGTTGCTGGCCTAGAATAACCCCTTCTTCACCGAGGGTGAGGATACTGGCGGGACGCAACATTGGCATTGGTTCCGCTGTTTTCACATAGGGTGGCAGTTCCACAAGGCGAACGCGATCGCCCACTGCAAAGACTTCTTCCATTCCCACCAAAGGATGCTCGAAATTGGCAATGCTAATAACACAATTTTTAATTTAATATACCAGCTTTACCTGGGGGATTTTTGTCAAAATTTTTAGAGTGTCTTCAAGTAGCTTAATAGGTCAGCCATGTCTTGGGGCTGGGCTTGAAACTTGGGCATGGGCGGGGTATTGCCACTGATAATTTGCTGAATGAGCTGTACCTGCGATCGCCGGTGGCTAATCTGCACGAGGCTAGGGCCGACTTCCCCCTTGCCATCAATGCCATGGCAACCCGCACAGTTGAGGATGAAAATTTGTTCGCCGCGACTGGGATTGCCCACCGCCGCCCGTACAGCTTGAATGTAGGGATCCCGCAGGGGCAACAGGAGAGCCAACATCCAACCGCCGCTCACCAGCAGTACGACTAAAACAGGCAGTAGCCACCGCCATACCGTTGATTTCGCCCCAACCGTGTTGACTAAACTCATTCACTTATCGGGAAAGATTAAAAATTGTTTATTATTGTTGCAACTGCATTCTAAACCCTGAACTCAGCGAGATTCAAGGGAGTGGGGAATCATTCCTAATCATTCCTAAATTGCAGTGCCACTGCCCTGAAAGCGATGATAGACCGTGCGCAGTGCCTCGCGATCGCCCACATTACCGGGGAACAGCACCACGGGTAATTCTGGAAAGCGGGGATGATCGGCAGCGGTGCGCACCACGGAGCAGCCGGGAATCACTTGCCCCAAGAGGCGAACCGTGGCCAGGTTTAAGCCCTTACTGAGCACATCGTTGGAAGTGATGCCTCCTTTGCTGATCAGATAGCGCAAATCGGCGGGGAGCTGCTGAAGGATCGCCATCAGCACTTCAGAAACCCGCTGCCCAAAGGCTAAGCGTGTCGGTGCATCTGCAAAGGTGAGTTCCTGACGGCTGGTATAGATGACAGGGGTTTTCCCCTGGGCGATCGCCCGATCCACCGCCGCCAAGACCTCAGCAATCATTTCTGCTTCAGCCACCGCACTGTCCCGCAATCGTGCTACGGGCACTTCAATGGAAAACACATCGGGTTCCTTCAGCAGGGCGGTCAGTTGTTCAGTGGTTTTGCGCACATGGGAACCCACTAAAACTGCCCCATAGCGCCCAGGGCGGCAATAGGTGGCCATTGCCGCTGGCGGGGTGGGTTGGGGGGGCAGTTGTGCGAGGGCAGTCAGTAAACTGGCAGCACTGCGGAACAAAAAGCGTTTTCCTTGACTGGCCACCTGGAGCACGGCCGCAGCAAACTGATCCAAATCCCCTTGGGTTTCAGCATCCACAACGGCGCAGACATTCCCCTGCAAGCGGGCTAAACGATCGAGCAAGGCCGCTGGGTGCCGCAAATCCGCCAGTAAAAAGCGTTCTACAGCGCCGGCTGGAATTCGCCCTTGGGTCTTTTCGGCCACATAGTCGGGCAAATAGCTGTGGCGGTAGCCAAAGACAGAATCGCGAGCAAACTCAGTTTCATGGACAGGCACAGGCTGACCCTCGACCATGAGGTAGTGCTGGCTATCGCGGGTAATGCGCCCCCCCTCCAAAAAGGCAGGCACTAGAAAATGGGCATCAAAGGGACCCAGTTCCGCAGCAATGATATCCGTTTCGAGGGGATAGTGGCCGCGGAGGGTGGAGTCGGAACGACTGACAATCATGTAATCGGTTGTGCCCGTTTGGGCGATCGCCTCCTTGAGATGACGACAAACCCTGCGCGTCACCTCTGCTGCCATTTCTGCTGGCAAGGCACGGGTATTGGTGAGGATAAAAAAGATGGGTACGCTATCAGCAAGGCCACGACAGAGGGTATCCACATCCCAGCGGGTCAACAGCAGGCAACTGTGCACCGTTTGTGAACCGGTGGGGTCATCATCTAGGACAATAATTTTTGGGCGCGTCACCGCGGGCATCTCCGGCACTCTTTACGTTTGCAGTTTATCATTGGGGCGATCGCTGATCTCAATCAATAGCAATTGCATTGGCTGGACTCCACCCTTGCAATCAGAGTTGCTAAGGGATGAACTTGCCGCCGCCGATCAAAACCTGCCCTCTGGTTTAGCGGTGGACCGATAACCCAAATGACTCGGTTCTTGCAAGGAGGGAAAGATCAAGTCTATACCGCCACGCATCAAAGGGAACCAGCAACCCGCCACCATGACTCGACAACAGGTTATCCCTAGGGGATCAGGAGAGTTCACCTAGAACCCGTGGCAGTGCCCCAAGTCCCTGCCCTCGTTGAGGGACTACAAGTGCCCAAAAATGCTGGCGAAACATTGAGAGACAACTGGTTGCTGCCATTGGCCTTGGGAGGCGTCAGGGGCAGCTAGTCCTCAAAGAACTGCTCACCCAACAAGGTTTTCGCTCCGATTGGTCCAAGGAAAGCTGGGGCTTAGACGCTAAAATACTTGGCGGTGGGATGGTAGCAGATAATGGCTGTCGTGGATTGCTCAGGGTAGAGTTGTTCGCTCTCGTCCATGTACATGCCGATGCGATCGCTATTAAGGAGTCGCAGTTGCGTATATTGGTCCTGCATATTGGGGCAGGCAGGATAACCAAAGCTATAGCGGGAGCCTTGGTAGCGCTGGGCAAGAATATCGCGAATGGACTCGGGATCAGGGGTGCACCCCAACTCGCGGCGAATGCGGGCATGACACCACTCGGCGAGGGCTTCAGCCGTTTGCACCGCCATCCCGTGGAAGTAGAGGTAATCACTGTATTGATTGGCGGCAAATAGCTGCTGCGCCACTTGGGTGGCAATTTCACCAACGGTGACGGCCTGCATGGGAAAGACATCAATGATGCCCGATTCCACAGGAGCAAAGAAGTCGGCAATACACAGACGACGGCCACCCTTTTGGCGGGGGAAGGTAAACTGGGCGATCGCCCGCTCAGGGACACAGGCCTCTTTATCCCCTACCCTTTCGGGATCATAGATATAGACAGTGTTGCCCTCACTTTGGCAGGGGAAGTACCCATAAATCAGTTCAGGATGGAGCAGGTTTTCAGCAAGGATGCGCTGTTTCCACTCCTCAAGGATGGGATAGACCTTCTCCGCAAGGAAGACGTTGTAGGTGGCACGGTCTTGATCCTTAGGTTTACGAAACTGCCACTGACCTGCAATCAGGGCTTGGAGATCCAGATAGGCAAAGACCTCAGAAAGTGGAATCTGATCCGGCTTGAGGTGACAAATGCCCCAGAAGGGGGGTGTGGGGCGGGGAATATCTACAGCAACAGCTTCAGAGCGGCGGGTATCCACCACTTCTGATGTGTCGGGTTCAGCAACCGAGGTGGGTTCGGGGGCGATCGCGGGTGTGCTCCCTGCCTCTGGGGTGGAGATCGTTGTACCATCCAAAAATCCTTGGCGATCGTCCCACTGACCTGCGGCCTTTGCACTCATTAGCCGATCCATAAAATGCAAATCGGCAAAGGCATCCTTGCCGTAGATCACTTGACCGTGGTAGGTGGACCGGCAATCCTCATAGACAAATTTGGGGGTGAGGGCAGCTCCCCCCAAAATGACGGGAACGGTAATGCCCCGCTCATTAAAGACCTCGAGATTTTCCTTCATAAAGGCGGTGGATTTGACCAAGAGGCCACTCATGGCAATGCAGTCTGCCTGATGCTCCTCATAGGCTTGGATGATATTTTCAACCGGCTGCTTAATCCCCAAGTTAATCACGCGATAGCCGTTGTTGGTGAGGATAATATCCACTAAGTTTTTACCAATATCATGGACATCCCCCTTCACGGTGGCAATGACGACGGTGCCCTTGGCAGTGTCCCCGGTGGCGGATTTTTCCATAAAGGGTTCGAGGTAGGCCACAGCCGCCTTCATCGTTTCTGCCGACTGCAAAACAAAGGGAAGCTGCATCTGCCCAGAGGCAAAGAGTTCGCCCACCACCTTCATGCCGTCGAGCAGGAATGTATTGATAATTTCAAGGGGGGCATAGGTTTCAAGGGCCTTGGCAAGGGTCTCCTCGAGGCCAAGGCGATCGCCATCAATAATGTGGCGTTTGAGCCGCTCCTCAAGGGGCAGGTTTTCCACTGGGGAGCGATCCTGCTTGGTGGTCTTGCCCTCAAACAGACGAGTCAGTTCCGCAAGGGGGTCATAGACACACACTTCCCCCTCAAATCGCCGTCGGTCGTAGATGAGATCACGGCAGACCTGCTGCTGCTGTGGCTCAATTTTGGCCAAGGGCAGGATCTTGGCAGCACTGACGATCGCAGCATCCATGCCCGCCTGCATGGCCTCGTGGAGAAACATTGAGTTGAGGACTTGGCGAGCTGCTGGATTTAAGCCAAAGGAGATATTGGAAACCCCCAGCAGAATATGGCAGCCGGGGAGTTCAGCGCGAATTCGCCGAATGGCCGCAATGGTTTCTCGACCATTGCCCCGATCCTCTTCAATCCCTGTGGAAATTGGCAGTGCCAGAGGGTCAAAGAAAATTTCCCAGGGGGGAATGCCGTAGTCAAGGGCTGCCCTGTAGGCCCGTTGGGCAATGGCAAACTTTTTTTCAGCCGTTCGCGCCATCCCCTCTTCATCAATGGTACCGATGACCACGCCGGCGCCGTAGGTTTTTGCCAGTTCTAGGACCTTATAAAAGCGGGGTTCACCATCCTCAAAGTTGGTGGAGTTCAGCAAGCACTTGCCCCCGGCCACCTTCAGACCCGCTTCCATCTTTTGCCATTCAGTCGAGTCGAGCATCAGGGGCAGCGTTACGTTGGTAACCAGCCGCGATACCAGCTCGCGCATATCCCGCACCCCATCGCGCCCCACATAGTCCACGTTGACATCCAGGATGTGGGCACCTTCACGCACTTGGGCACGGGCCAGGGCAACGAGACCATCCCAATCTTCGGCATTGAGGAGATCGCGGCATTTTTTGGAGCCACTAGCATTGAGTCGCTCACCAATAATCAGGAAGGAATTCTCTTGGTCATAGGGCTGAGGACTGTAGATGGAGGCGGCAGCG
>NZ_JACOMP010000119.1:0-13468 GCF_014466085.1 Thermosynechococcus sp. OHK43 | reverse complement strand
CGCCGCTGATTTGGGGGCTAGCCCATACCCCTTGAAGCGAAAATCATCCACCTTGGTTTCGGCAGGTTCCCAGTGGTAGCTGAATGGCGGATTGGCCACCACCGCGTCGAATTCGATCTTCTTGGCCGGGTTCTCCTCGCGCAGAATCGGCCATTCGTTCAGCAGCGAGTCGCCATGTTCGTTATCACTGAACTGCTTAAACAGCTCGGAGTCATCTTGGAGCAGCGCGAGTATCACCCGCTGAAGCGCCCTGTCGTGCTCGATGCGGGCGTTCTGCTTGTCGGAATTCTTGCGGGCATTTTGGTAAGCGGCGTCAGCCGCCATGCGGGCAGGAATCTCCTCGGTGATGAGCTGGCGCGATCGGAACTTGCCCCCAGCATAGGTAGGCGTCAATCCCATTGATCCCGAACCTCGGTGAGGAAAAAGCAGAACACTGTGCCCCCTTGACTAATCGCGGGCAAGGTTTTCAAAGCGGGTGTATTGAGGGTCAAACAGCAGCTTCACTGTGCCCACAGGGCCATTGCGGTGTTTGGCAATCAACAGCTCACAAATCCCGCGATCGGGGGTGTCGGGATTGTAATAATCATCGCGGTACAGCAAAATGACGAGGTCAGCATCCTGTTCAATCGATCCCGATTCCCGCAGGTCCGACATCAGGGGACGCTTGTTTTGCCGCGATTCAACGCTGCGGCTGAGTTGAGAAAGGGCAATGACGGGAACATTGAGTTCCCGCGCCAGGGCCTTGAGGGAGCGGGTAATTTTGGAGAGTTCTTGGACGCGGCCTTCACTGGTTTCTTCGCCGCCCATCAGTTGCAGGTAGTCAATCAAAATGAGGCCGAGACCATTGGGATGCTCGGCATGGAGTCGGCGGGCAGTGGAGCGAATTTCCCCAAGGGTGGGATTTGGGGTGTCGTCAATGTAGATGGGCAGTTGCGAGAGAATCCCGATCGCCCGACTCAGGGGTTCCCACTGGTGTTGGCTGATGCGCCCCGCCCGTAAATAGTTGCTGTCAATGCGGGCTTCACTGGCCAGGAGCCGTTGCACCAGTTGTTCCTTAGACATTTCAAGGCTGTAGATGGCCACCCCCAGATTGTGAATTTCAGCAATGCGGCGGGCAATTTGCAGGGCGATCGCCGTCTTGCCCATAGAAGGGCGCCCCGCAATGATAATCAAGTCCGATCGCTGGAAGCCTTGGGTCAGGTTGTCCAGGTCATAAAAATTGCAGAATAAACCCGGCTGAATATTGCCGATCGCCCGCTGCTCCAATTCCGCGAAGGTACGGGTAAGAATCTCATCGGTGCGTGTCAATCCCTGCTGAATACGATCCTGGGTAACGCTAAAGATTTGCTGTTCAGCGCGATCCAAAATGGTATTCAACGAAAGGCTGGTATCGTAGCCTAGCTTGACCACTTGGTTGCCCGCTTCAATGAGTTTGCGGCGCAGATACTTTTCTTTGACCAAGAGGGCGTAACGATCAATGTTAATGGCACTGACCGTCCGTTCTACTAATTCTGCCAGTTTGGCCTGTCCACCCACTTTCTCTAATAGCTCTTGATCCTGTAGCCAAGCAGTGACACACAGCAGATCCGTAGGGCTGCCGCGGCTGTGGAGAGAAACCATCGCCCGATAGATCTCGCGGTGGGCCCTGAGGTAAAAAGCCTCAACCGGCAAAATATCCACCACCCGGTTGATGGCTTCCGGATCTAAGAGAATACCCCCCAAAATCCACTCTTCGGCTTCGAGGTTCTGGGGGGGAATCAGTTCACTATCAAGCTGAAAACTCGGCTCCTGAACCATTAGATAGGTTCGCCCTAGTCGGGAACAACTTGAATATTGAGTTTGACACTCACTTCGGGATGGAGCTTGATTTCAGCGGCATAGGTGCCCAATTTACGAATTTCCGGCAGAACTATGTCACGACGGTCAACGGTTTCGCCCGTGATGGCCTGGATTGCCTCGGCCACATCCTTGGGCGTGACACTGCCAAAGAGCATATCTTTTTCACCCGCAGGCATGGAGATGGTAATAGTGGCCAGTTTTTCCAGGGTGGCTTTTTGTTTTTCAGCAACGACCTTGAGTTCAGCAAGGCGCTGCCGTTCCTTTTCTTGGAGCCGCTCTACCCGCCGTAGGGCACTGGGGGTTGCTGGCTCGGCAATCCCCCTCGGAAATAGGTAGTTACGGGCATAGCCGGGGGCGACTTCGACGACTTGACCCATTCGCCCGAGTTTATTGACGGTTTCATTCAAGACAACTTGCACCCGCTTTGCCATGGGGATCCTCTTTCAGTGTATACGGATTAACAGCAAGCGTCAGCGCTAGTGGCTACGGCTGCTATTTTAGGACAAACAACTATTTTATAGTCTTCGGGGGCGAACACCTAGGGTGCACTGCGCGATCGCGACAAAAAAAGGGCAGAACACTGTTCCACCCTTGGACCGAGTTTGTTCAAAAGTTAAGGGTTCACTTAGAGGGGATGGAAGAGCAAGTCGGGATAGAAGCGATTAAATTCAATCAAAATCCCAGCGGTAATCGTCATCCAAATGGCGGCCAGCACGGGCGCAGTAGAAAGATAGGTCAAAAAATGTTTCATGGTACGTTGTCCTTCATCACAGTCAACGGCAGTGAAGTTAGCGAGGAGAAACAGTGATTTCATTGTCTTTGGCGGTGAGTTCACCCGCTGCCAGCTCCTTGAGGGCGGCCAAAGGCCAGGCAAACCCCGTAAGCATAAATTTAATGGCAAGGGGGACATCAATAATGATTTCTTTTTCGTTGGCCTCACCGCTGTTGCGCACGGCAATTAAGTAGGCGCGACCCACCCAGCCAATCCAGCCGGCAATATACAGGAACAGCGCACTGGGAATCAGAAAATCACCGGCGCGGCTGAGGCGACCATCCACAACAAGGTGGGGCAAGCCATCTTGGCCACAGAGGGCCTGGCTGTAGCGCTCAAACCGTTTTTGGCCGGAGGCGGGATCAGCGGTGGTATTGACGGCAGCAGCGGCCCGCTTTTGAAATGCCGGGGAATCTTTGCAAGGAACGAGTCCGGCCACGTCAGCAGAAGCTAGGGGGGTAAAGCCTAGCCACAGGGTCAAAACAAGGAGTAGGGCTAACAATCGACGCATGGAGTGTTGTCCTCAAATGCAGACAGGTCAAAGTGCATTCGCGGAGAGAGCAATCCCTCCCAAAGCTGCCATCATTTTAGCGGATGGGCCTCAACCCAACCCTAGGGGAAAGGTTAATAATTTTTACGAGGGCAAATAGTGACTAATGCTTCCTCTGGCGATCGCTCTATCAATGCCAGCGATCCCACAGTAATCTCAGGCAGCAGCGTCAAGGCTTATTCCTATTGAGATAACCCCAGCCCCTTTGCTAAATTGGATTCATGCCTTATAAGCTAAAGCTTTCAAGCATTTGCGCGTCGGTCTAGTCGGGGAAAAGCAACCCAAGATGAGCGGCTTTTGGTTTTAGCACCTATGAAGAATTGGTATGCAACATTTTTCTCCTGCCTTGCCCCCCATGGATGCTGACCCGACGTTTGACTTGCCTGAGAAGAAGATTCTAGAGACCTTACCTCCCCAACAATTAGTGGCGATTATTTTGCGTCAGCAGCAAATTATTAATCAACTGCGCCATGCCCTCTTGCAAATTCCCGGGGTCCCTGAGGTCCTTCATCCGGGAGCGCCGGCCCCTCCAGAACCTCATCTAGCGCTGGTGAGCGAGGACACGGTTTGTTATTTTCCCTTAACGGGGGGGAACTGCTGGACAATTGGCCGCAGTGAAGACAATTCCATTGTCCTCAGCGATCGCTGGATGTCACGGAACCATGCCATGATTCAGCGCCTCGGACAGGGGGAGTTTTATCTCATTGATCTCGGCAGTCGCAATGGCACGTTTGTCAACGGTCGCCGCGTCAGCATTCCCGTTGCCCTGCACAATGGCGATCGCATTACCTTTGGCCAAACGGAACTCGACTTTTTTAATGAACCCTTTGCCCCCCTGTTTGCCGACAATGCCGCTTTGTCTTTGCTGCAATCCGAAGGCTCCTCCACGGCCCTTCTCCATGTCCGCCGCCTATTGACGGTTCTGGTCGTGGATATTCGTGACTTTACGAAACTCACACGGCAGTTAGAAGAGGAGCTGCTGTCGGAACTCATTGGCACGTGGTTTCATCGGGCAGGGGAAATTATTCGGCAATATGGTAGCTGGGTGGACAAGTACATCGGGGATGCGGTAATGGCAGTTTGGATCCACGAAAGCGAGGAGATTGGCTGTCAAGAAATTTGCCACACCCTCTCTGCCTTAGAGGATTTACGGCTCATGACGGGAGAACTGCACCAGCAATATCCCTTGCCGTGGCCATTGCGCATTGGTTCTGGCTTGAATACGGGCTATGCAATGGTGGGCAATACAGGAAGTGGCGATCGCCCAGATTACACTGCTTTGGGAGATACCGTTAATGCTGCTTTTCGCCTTGAGAGTGCCACCAAAACCATTGCCGCTGATTTGGCCATGGGAGCAACCACCTACCACTACCTTGTGCAATCTTGTCCAACCCCTGTGCCATTTCAACTTCAAGTCCTGAATCTGAAGGGCTATGAAGCCCCTGTGCCTGCCTATGTAGGCACCTTTGATGACCTGCATTCCTTCCTTGACCAAGCCCTCAAAAGCAGAGACACCCTACATTAAACACCTTGAAAAAGGCGATGAAGGGACGGCTTCTGTCTGGTATGATTGAATCACCTGTAGGGGGCAGCCTAGACAGTGGTCTATATGTAGGTGTAATGCCTCAGGTGCCTCTGTCATCCTGCTGGCGATCGGTGACTGCCGCCTGCGCTGGCTGTGCGATGTGGTCAGTTCTTTGCTTTCATTCTTAATGAACCGCTGTTTTTGGTAATGACCTGTGAGATTTGGGAGGTAAAGGAATTATGCAACGTTTGGGCCGCTGGCTAGCATTGGCTTACTTTGTGGGCGTTAGCCTGTTGGGCTGGATCAACTGGAGTGCCCCAACCTTGGCGGCAACTGCATCCACCGCGGAAGAACTGGTCAATGTGGTCGATGAGAAACTCGGCACTGCCTATGGCGAAAAAATTGACCTCAACAATACCAACATTGCCGCCTTCATCCAGTACCGCGGCCTCTATCCAACTCTGGCTAAATTAATTGTTAAAAATGCACCCTATCAATCCGTTGAAGATGTCCTCAACATCCCCGGTCTAACGGAACGGCAAAAGGAAATTCTGCGCCAAAACCTGGATCACTTCACCGTCACCGAGGTGGAAACGGCTCTCGTTGAGGGGGGCGATCGCTACAATAATGGACTATACAAGTAGTCAGCCTCGTTAGCTATATTGGCAATAACATGCTTTTGGGTTAGCGTTGACTCCCGCAACTTCTGAATTTGATGTCTTAATCATTGGCAGTGGTGCTGCGGGTCTCAGCGCTGCCCTTGCCCTTCCTGCCACCTATCGCGTTGGCCTGATCACAAAAACCGATCTCCAGCAATCGGCCAGCGGCTGGGCCCAGGGCGGTATGGCTGCCGCCATTGATCCTACGGATTCTCCCTCGCTCCATGCCCAAGATACCCTTGCTGCGGGGGCTGGTCTCTGTGATCCAGTGAGTGTCCAGTTTTTGGTTGAGCAGGCACCGACACAGGTGGAGCGCCTGTTGGCAATGGGGGTCGCCTTTGATCGTGCGGGCGATCGCCCGGCTTTGACCCTCGAAGCTGCCCATTCTCGTCCTCGAGTACTCCATGCCGCTGATACCACCGGACAAGCCCTAATTACGACACTGCTCAAACAGGTGACTGCTGCACCCCATATCACGCTTTTGCCCAATAGCTTTGTCTTTGATCTGTGGCTAGAGTCGGGGCGATGCTGTGGGGTGTGTCTGTTGCATCAGGGACAGCTCCAGTGGCTGCGCTCGGGGGCGGTCATTCTCGCTACGGGGGGTGGCGGTCAAGTGTTTGCCCAAACTACTAATCCCCCCCTCAGTACTGGCGATGGTGTGGCAATGGCCTGGCGAGCCGGCGCCCACATTCGCGATGTCGAGTTTTTTCAGTTTCATCCCACTGCCCTAGCCGTCGAGGGGGCACCGCGATTTCTCATCAGTGAAGCAGTACGGGGTGAAGGGGCGCATTTAATTGACAACACAGGTCATCGCTTTGTAGCGGATTACCATCCTGCTGGCGAGCTGGCCCCCCGGGATATTGTCAGTCGTGCCATTTACCGTCACCTTCAGCACACCCATGCCCCCCATGTCTGGCTAGACTTACGACCCCTTCCCCGCGATCGCCTGCACCACCGCTTTCCGAAAATCATTGCTGTCTGTCGGCAGTGGGGCATTGATGTTGAGCAGCAACCCATTCCGGTGTCTCCGGCAGCCCATTACTGGATGGGGGGAGTCGTCACCGACTTACAGGCCAAAACCAGCCTTCCCGGCCTCTATGCCGTTGGCGAAGTAGCTAGTACTGGTGTCCATGGTGCCAATCGCCTAGCCAGTAACTCCCTTTTGGAATGTTTTGTCTTTTCGGCTCAACTTGCCCACCTGGATCCTCAGCCCCTTCCCTTGGCAGTGTTCCCTGTTGGCCAGAAATCCCTTGAAATTGAGCCAGTGAGCTTTCGTCAGTGGCGCCAAGAGTTGCGGGAACTCCTGTGGCAAAGTGCAGGGATTTGTCGCGATGCTCCCCCATTGATGGCCGCTCTTTCCCAAGTGAAGGAATGGCGCCAACAATTGCTGGCTCATCCAGTTGCGATCGCCTTTCATGAACTAGACCCCAATTACTCCTACACCCTCAGCAATCAAGCCGGGCAGGACACCCTTTGGGAATGGGGCGAGCTACGCAATCTCTTGGATATTGCCTATTTAATTCTCAAAAGTGCCCTCTTTCGTGAGGAAAGTCGCGGTGGTCACTACCGCCAAGACTACCCCCAACCCGATCCCAACTGGCAAATGCACACCCTGATTTGGGGAGAACACTGGCAAAAAGCAGCAATTCAAGGCCTTCAGAGTAAACTATAGTTGCTATAGATTCCAAAAATTTTTTGCGGTGATCTATTCCTATGATGCAGTCACGGCGTGTGCAGGAAAGTTTGGTGGGCCTGGTTATCCTTGCGGGCTTAGCAACATTGGGGGTCGGCCTCCTCTGGTTGCGGGGCCACCTTGCCGGTGCCAATAGCTACACCCTTGAGGTGGAATTGGACACAGCACCGGGCTTAGCAGTGGGAACACAGGTGCGCTATCGGGGTGTCCAGGTGGGACGAGTCACGGCCATTGGTTTTGATGCCAATGGTGTCCAAGTGAGTGTGCGCATCAATAATGTGTTGATTCCGCGGAGTGCTGTACCGGAGATTCGCCAGTCGGGCTTTCTTGGTCAGGCCTTCTTGGACTTTACCCCCAAGGAGCGGGTACCGGAGATTCCCAAGGAGGTCACCGCCTTTGCCCCCAAGTGCCAACCAGCGGTGGTTTACTGCAATGGCGATCGCGTGACCGGGGTGCGCACTGCCAGCCTAGAAGATTTGGTGCGAGCCGCAACTCGTTTTACCACTGCCCTTGAAGAATCAGGCCTTATCAACAACGCCAATACCCTCATTTTGGGGGCAACCCGCGTTGTGAACCGTGCTGATCAATCCCTGACAAAGGTCACCACTGCCCTCGATAGCTTCAACGCCCTCAGTAATGAAGCCCGTGTTGAACTACGGAACTTTGGCACGGCCTCGCAAGCAGTGACTCGTGCAGCCAACCAAATCAGTGAAATCGTTGAAGTGAACCGCGATACAATTAACTCTACTTTGCGCAACATTGACGGTGCTGCCCGAGAGTTGAGAACCACACTCAAAGCACTGCGCCCCCTGACAAATCAACTGGAGCAGGGGGAATTGCTAGCGAATTTGGATGCCCTAATTAAAAATGGT
Source organism: Thermosynechococcus sp. OHK43 (assembly GCF_014466085.1). NCBI lineage: Bacteria > Bacillati > Cyanobacteriota > Cyanophyceae > Acaryochloridales > Thermosynechococcaceae > Thermosynechococcus > Thermosynechococcus sp. OHK43. The sequence goes on along the minus strand of NZ_JACOMP010000119.1, from coordinate 5,558 downwards.
GCCCAAGCAGCCGCCAATCTCAATAAAGTCTCTGGGGCGTTAAGTAGTCCTATCGTTATGCTGTCGATCGCCCAAACCTTAGATGCCGCGCGGGCCACATTCATCAATGCCCAGAAACTCACCAATGACCTCCTTAAACTAACCAGCAATCCATCCTTTCAGTCCGATTTACGGCGCTTAATTCAAATCCTCAGGCGCCTGCTGGCCTCAAGCCAAGACCTTGAGCAGCAATTATTAGCTCTTCATGCCACCTCCCTAAGGGCAACTGAAGCTGCGCCGCCAACGCTTGTACCCATTCCCACTGTGGCTGCAACACCTCCTAAAGAAAACGAAGAGGAAGCAGCTATCTCCAGAGATCCCTAACGTCCTCCCTAACTGGCAATGGGAAGATTGCTAGGCGGAACTGGGTCAGCGCTGTTTATCATAGACCTAGGAATAAATGCATAAAGTCGAAATTTGCAAGGAATTGATTGAGGATAAAACCAATCATGGAGAATGCCTTACCTGCGGTTTATTTAAGTGTGTTGATTATTCTACTGGGCGTCTCAGCTTGGTTTGTGGTCAAACAAATTCTTAAAACCCGCCGTATTGAGTCTAGCTTGGCACGCCTCCAACGGAAACTCAAGCAAGAACCGGGCACTACCCAAGAATACTTTGAGCTAGGCAGCATTTACCTCACTAAGAAACTCGCTAGCCAGGCAATTCCCCTGTTTCAAAAGGCCCTGAAGGCGGCTGAAAGCGAAGGCGAAACCTGTCTTGCCCCCATCTACAATGCCCTTGGCTATGCCTACTTCATGCAAGAGCAGTATGACTTGGCGATTCGCCAGTACAAAGAAGCCCTCAAAAATCAACCGGCGTATGTGACTGCAGCCAACAACCTAGGTCACGCCTATGAGAAGAAGAACCTCCCCCAGCCAGCCCTTGAGGCCTATCAGCACACGCTGAAATACGACCCCAACAACGCGATCGCCCAACGGCGGGTGAATTCTCTGAAAAAACGACTCAGTGGTGCGGCAGCTTGAGGATACCTAGTCAAGCAAAAACTAGTTAGCAAAAAAACTGGCCAGGACATTTCCCAACCAGTTCTCAATTCTTTGGTATTTATCTGGGTAAGTTAGCCCTCGGCTTAGGCTTCTCCTTCAATGTAAAGAAACAGCAGCCCCATCACCACCGTGGGCATTAGCCAACAGACCACGGGAATAAAAATCCAAGGCAAAAAGGATGCAGCATAAGATCCCATCATAATCAGCGGTTCTCCTTCTGGGTAATCAAAAGCAAAGTGTGACCAAGGCTCTAGTTAAAGAGGCCAGTCATGATGCCATCAACAACAGCAAAGTTTTCAAGGAGGAAAAAGGCAACAAAGGCACCCCCCATGGCACCCACAAAGAAGCCAGCCGTGAACTGACTCCAACCTTCACCGCTTTTCAGGGAATCGCTGCTACTGCCCCCCTTTTGAAAACTGACCAGACCATAGGCCGCTAAGCAAGCCGTGGCAATTAAAATGAGGGCGATCCCCGAAATTAAGCCGCCTAGGTTGGCTACATCAGAGTCCCGCAGGGGACCAAGCTTGACCCAAGGGCCAATGAGGAAGTAACCATGGGCCATACCCACTTCCAAGCCCCGCAGAATTGGGGAGAGGCCTTGACGATAAGCGGGTAGGTTGCCAATAAACGTCTTCACGAGGCCAGAGTCAGAAATGGGTGTTGAGAGGTGACCCACAAAGGGATCGCCATTGTATGGCTTAATCAGTTCTTCTGCCATGATTTTTATTTCCCTAGCATTCCGTCATGTCCGCGCACAGGCACAGACCTAAGTGGTTATTCTAGGCAAGGGCGGGCGATCGCGCGAGAGACAGCCTGCTTCTCTTCAAGAAAGTTCATGTATCGCAACATCCCCTTACGCTGCCCTGCCCCCGAGCTTGGGTTAGTAGGTGGGTACGCTGGGATCGACTTCCTGACTCCAAGCGTTGATGCCCCCTTTGATATTGATTCCCTCAATGCCAGCCTGTTTGAGGATGCCCAAGGCTTTGGCAGAGCGCCCCCCCATCTTGCAGTGCACCAAAAGGCGATGGCCATTCACCAAACTGCGGATTTTTTCCACACCCGAGCCATTTTCAATTTCCGATAGGGGAACAAGAACAGAGCCGGGAATCCTAGCAATTTCGTACTCATTGGGGTTGCGCACATCCACAAGAACGTAATCTTGGGCGCCACTGTCCATCAAGGCTTTGAGTTCCTGCACTGTCATTTCGGGAATGTCTGCCATTTGGGCGGCCTCCTGAGCTTTCGCTTGGCGAATACCACAGAATTCTTCGTAGTCAATCAGCTTGTCAATGACTGGTCGCTCGGGGTTGGGACGCAGTTTGAGTTCACGGAATTTCATGTCTAAGGCATTGAAGAGCAAAAGGCGACCACTGAGGGTTGTGCCTTTACCAAGAATGATTTTAATGGTCTCCGTGGCTTGGATGACCCCAATAATTCCCGGTAGGATGCCCAAAACGCCCCCTTCGGCACAGGAGGGTACCAGACCCGGCGGCGGGGGTTCCGGGTAGAGATCGCGGTAGTTGGGGCCGCCTTCATAGTTAAAGACTGTGGCCTGGCCTTCAAAGCGAAAGATGGAGCCATAGACATTGGGCTTATTCAGAAGCACACAGGCATCGTTCACCAAATAGCGGGTGGGGAAGTTATCGGTGCCATCCACCACAATGTCATAATCCGCCATAATCTCAAGGGCATTGGCGGCGCTCAAGCGAGTTTCGTACAGATCAACTTGGCAGTAGGGATTGATTTCAAGGATGCGGTGCTTGGCCGATTCAATTTTGGGCTTGCCCACCCAGGAGGTGCCGTGGATGATTTGCCGTTGCAAATTGGAATTATCGACAACATCAAAATCTACAATGCCAAGGCGGCCAATACCCGCAGCGGCGAGATAGAGCAGCAGGGGCGATCCCAATCCACCGGTGCCAATGCAAAGCACGCTGGCAGCTTTGAGGCGTTTTTGACCCTCGACACCCACCTCCGGCAAAATCAGATGGCGGGAATAGCGTTCATAGTCCTCTTTCGTTAGTTCAATCGTAGAAAGGTCTGGATTTAGCATGGTAGCCCTTCATAAAAAATGCGGCTGATCTAACCCGATCAGTAAGGGTGAGGGGATGATTTCCATTTTACTTAGGGGCGCGACAGGGGATCTGCCAAAGTTTCAATTGTCAACACTTGGGGTGGTGTCGCATCTGGCGGATAGAGCATGGTGAACTGTACCCAGCGGATTTCTTGGGGCTGTAGGGTGAGCCGCACAAGATCGTCCCCCTGCTGTCCTTGGCGTTGGACAAGGTGAATGATTCGACTTTGGGGGGTGCTTTGATCATCGCGGAAGCGCAATCGGACACTGCCTCGGAAGAAGATACGGTTGGGCGGCTCAGCAAAAAACTGCAATCCAGGGGCGGGGGCATCGAACTTGATGGGGGTTTGGAGGGCAAGGCGAACGGTCTGGGGGCGATCGCTGGTGTTTTGGAGGGGCAGCACTAAATCATATTCAACCCCATAGTTGCCGTGGGCAGCATAGGCCGTATCCGGATAGCGCACCACGAGGGGAGCCGTTTGCACTTGTCCTGTGCCCAAGCGCCCTGCCACTAACGAACTAATAGGATAGGACAAGGCGGTACCCCCTGTGGGAATGGGAATTGGTTGCTGTTGGGGATTGTGCCAGCGGGAGCCGAGGGCAACGCCGGCGACTCGGCCATAGATGATCTGGCCCCCCTGATTGGGGGAGGTGGGGGCGCGATCGCGGGGAGTGACGAGTTCCCCTGTCATTAGGGTCTGCTGCCATTGCTCTAGGGTCGGCGGTTCATTGCCAAAGCGGGCTAAACTGGCGAGGTAAATGTTGCCACTGCTGCGGGCACGAATCAGCAGCGAACGGCCATTGAGGGGTGGGTCTAGCCCCTTCACAGGAATCGGTAAATTGGCAATCAGGGCATAACTGCGTGGGGGAATTCGGATTTGTGCTGGCCAGCCCGATTGCCGCCGTTGTCGCAAAATATCCAGCATGACGCGATCGCCCGGACCCGCAAAAATTTGGCCTAGATCATTGGCCTGCTGACTGGGCAGGGAGCGGAAGGGAGCATCGGGTTGACTCAGGTAACTGGCGGCATAGATCAGGTTCACCGTTACCGCTTCAGAACTGGGGTTGTAGGCGAGAATCCCTAGGTAGAGGGTGGTGAGATTCTGCGGGTCAAGGGGCTTAGCAATATGGTGGACAAAGATATCAAAGCGATCGCGAAAGGCAAAGTTCAAGTGGGCCTTGGGAGTCCCTTTGCCCTCTGGTGGAAAGGTAGAAAGAAGGATGCCCGGTCGCTGTACCACCTCTGGGCTATTGCTATTAAACACAGGCACCTGATCGAGGGCCCCCGGTAAAGGGAGGACTTTTTGGGGTTTTTCAATCGTTGCCGGCCCCTGAGCCAACCCTGGAGACATAGCAACCAGTGCCGCGCAGCTCCCCAACCACCAGCGGAAATCAATCGCCATCACCGAGACCTAGTAGCTAATTTGCAGCGTTACACTCGCCTCCACCTGCAATTCCCCAGAGACGACAGGGGTGCTATCGGCCATCGTTGCTGCACGAACGGTGAAGAGTTTTGGGGGAGGTGCCGCCTGACTAATTTGAATGCTCAACACTTGGCGCGGTTGGAGATTGAGGGCACTCAGCACTGCTTGGGCTTGGCTTTGGGCATCTTGGGTCGCCCGCTGCAGGGCAGTGCGTTGGGCAGCGGCAATAGTGGCCTCTGGTGCCGTAAAGCTAATATTGTCAATCGTGGTTGCGCCAGCTTGCACGGCAGCGTCAAGGAGTGGCCCCACGCGATCGCTAGCAATGCGAAAACTCACGGTATTGCGCCCGATATATCCCACCAGTATCCGCTGATTGTCGGTGTATTGATAATTTGGATTGAGACTCAGCCCTGTGGTTTGCAGTTGAGTGACCTCCCGTGCCCGCAAAACCGCCAAAACTGCATTGGCTCGCCGCGCCACCTCCTGCTGTACCTCCTGAGCCGTGCGACCTTGAACCTCAACCCCAAGGCTGACTTGGGCCAAGGTTGCTGAAATGGCTTCTGTCCCTCGACCTGTGACCGTCAGGATACGTTGGGCTTCTTGACTCACAGCAGGTTGCTCAGCAATCACCATAGCTCCCCCAACCAGCAGAGTAGCAAGACCGAGGGTATAAAAAGGTGTCAACGGATGTTTCACAGCGGCACTCACCACAAACTCTCGTGGACCTTGTTTCTCTCCAGACCGCCTCTCACTGGGATTCTGTTCCCCTTTGGGCGCCAATGGTATGAATTTTAATAAAATTCGTTCCTTGGGGGGTTTGGGCAGGAATGCCGCCTAGAATCAAAATTTTATCGCCCTCGCTGACCATCTGGCGCTTTTTGAGCTGGTTTTCGGCCACGGCAATCATCCCTTCAAAGGTCATAGGGAGCGTTTCCAAAAGAATTGGCTTCACACCCCAGAGCAAATTCATCCAATGATAAACCCGCGGGCGATCGGTAAAGGCGACAATCATCGGTT
>NZ_JACOMP010000118.1:0-6450 GCF_014466085.1 Thermosynechococcus sp. OHK43 | reverse complement strand
TCATCCGGTTCAAAGGGCTTGACCAGGTAAACATCACCGCCGGTTTGCAACCCCTTAATGCGATCGTGGGTTTGCCCCTTAGCGGAGAGAAAGAGCACTGGCAACCAACTGAGGTGTGCCTGTTGTCGCACCGCACTGACAAAGCTATAGCCATCCATCTGCGGCATCATCACATCACAAATAATTAAATCTGGAGTGTGTTGCCGAAGAATTGCCAGCCCTTCATTGCCATGGGCTGCGGTGAGCACGCGATATCCCTGCATCTCAAGGTAATCCTTGACCAAGAGCACCAGGTTGGGATCGTCATCTACCAAGAGAATGGTGGCTTTTTGTCCAGAGGATGCCTCAAAGGTCATAGATTATAAGGTCATACATTTAGGACAGTCAACGGTGCTGGGGCCGAGTTTTACTGAGAATGAGCGTGCTCCTTTAGAATAGCTTATTCCTCTTGGGAGGAGGCATTGGCAAGTTCTGGGGGTATTTCCTTTAGGGCCGTCATAATTTGAGCACGTCCTGCTGCCTTGGCGGCATAGAGGGCATCATCCGCCGTCTTCACCAGTTGCACTAAGCTCTTTCCATGGGTGGGAAATTGACTAATACCGGCACTAAAACTCACCTTAAAGCTGTCATGGTTGGGGGCGTGGAAGGTGTGATTCCGCAATCGCTGTAAACAGATAGCAAGGCGGTGCTTGGCCACCTCAAGGGAAATGCCATACAACGCAATTAAAAATTCCTCGCCGCCCCAGCGAGCGACAACATCCTCCATGCGCAGGGACTGGCGCAACATCCGAGCGGTAGTCACCAATACCTGATCACCGACATCGTGACCGTAGGTATCATTGATGCGTTTGAAATAATCTAAATCTAAAACGGCAATGCAAAGGGTTTGCTGTTGGCGGCTGGCAAGGGTTAAAAAGCGTTCAATGTCTTCTGTGGCTTTACGCCGATTGCTGAGTCCTGTGAGGGGATCGACCTCTGCTAAGCGTTTCAGAAGGCGGGTACGCTCTAGGCGGTTGATGATCCGCGTTATCAGCTCAGGACCAGCAATGGGTTTACTGACAAAATCATCAGCACCGGCGGCAAAGAGTTGGTTCACCAGCGCCGGGTCAGTGGTTGCCGTAAGAAAGAGGATAGGGAGCTGATTCCAACGGGGATCATTGCGCACAACTTGGCAGAGTTCTAGGCCGTTGATGCCCGGCATTTGGACATCGAGAATCACCAATTCGGGGGTGGTGGTCTCTAGCACATCCCAAAATTGATCGGGATCTTGAAGTGAGGTGACGCTCATTCCCCAAGGTTCCAAGAGGCGTTTCAGGATGGCCAGGGTGACGGCATCATCGTCCACAGCCAGAATGCTGGCGGAGGTCATCTCTTGGGGCTGGAGTAACTGTTCGAGGGTTTGCAACAGCCGCTCGACATCAACGGGCTTACTCAGGGTCATCCGCGAGCCAAGGCGAATAGCCGCCAAGCGATCGCGCCACGTGTCACGGGCAGTAAACACGAGTGCGGGGATGGGCGGACGATGTTGGCGCAATTGCTGCAAAAACTCGCGGGTGGTCACTTTATCGGGCATTACTTCCGGATTGAGAATGACAGCATTGGGCCAGCACTCCTGCAGAAAGGTATTGACGACGGGCCAGCTATCTATGGCCACATAGCGAAAACCACTATCGGCAGAATGCTCCTCAAGGGAACGGATTAAGTCAGTGTCGTTGTCAATGTGAAGGACAAGGGGCAGGCCAGAATCGCGGTTCTGCTCAGGCTTAGAGGTGGCGATCGCACTGAGGAGTTGCTGGACGATTTCAAGGAGTGCTGCTGGGGAGCAGGGATAGCGACAATAAATGACTTGGGTATCTGGCTGGGTTGGCCAATCTTGGCCCGTGAGGATCAAAATAGGTTCCTGAAATCCGCGATCGCGCACTTTCTGGCAAAAGACCTCAACTGTTGTGCCCAAATGGGACTCATCCACAATCAAGAGGTGGTAGCGACGACTGGCTAGTAAGCTCCAGAGGTCTTCGGATCGGGCAACCACATCCACCCGATGATCGGCAGTGGTTAGGATCGAGACCAATGTGGCCGCCGTTGCCACATTTTCGTGATAAAGCAAAATGGCCATACCTAACCGCCAAGTACCTGTCGCTACTACTCTACTGCCTTACCTGCCTATTGCTCAACCTTCTGAAAGGAGAATGCCCCTAGCCATTAGTTACATATCTTTATATTTGCATTCTTGTTAGATGCTACTAATTCTCAATAAACCTGCTATAGTAAATCTGGGTTTGTTGAGATTAATGCTCAATAAATCCCAATGTTGACGTCCAATCTATTTATCAACAAAGGAGGACAGGATGGCGATCGCCAGTGAATCTCCAACCCCTGTGATGGCTGCCGGCTTACAAACCTACGGTCAAGCCAACGTCAAGTATGATTGGTGGGCCGGTAATGCCCGATTTGTAAACCTCTCAGGGTTATTCATTGCCGCCCATGTGGCACAGGCAGCTCTGACCGTATTCTGGGCCGGCGCCTTTACGCTTTACGAAATTTCCCAATACAACCCCAATCTGCCTATGGGAGAACAGGGCCTGATTTTGCTGCCCCATCTAGCAACCTTGGGGTTTGGCATCGGCGAGGAGGGTAAAGTGGTGGATTTGTACCCCTACTTTGTGATTGGGGCAGTGCATCTGATTTCCTCTGCTGTCCTAGGGGCCGGTGCGCTCTTTCATACCTTTCGTGCCCCCCATGATCTCAGTACAGCCACTGGTCGGGCCCGTCGCTTCCACTTCCGCTGGGATGATCCAAAACAACTGGGCATTATTTTAGGACATCATCTGCTCTTTTTGGGGTTCGGTGCCCTGCTGTTGGTTCTCAAAGCAACCATCTGGGGTGGGTTGTACGATGCCAATTTGCAAACGGTACGCCTTGTAGCGCAGCCCACGTTGGATCCCTTTGTTATCTATGGCTACCAAACCCACTTTGCCAGCATTAATAGTTTGGAAGACCTAGTGGGAGGGCATATCTACATTGCCATTTTGCTAATTGCAGGTGGCATTTGGCACATTCTTGTACCGCCGTTGGCTTGGGCACGGAAGGTGCTGATGTTTAATGCTGAAGCAATTCTCTCCTATTCACTTGGGGGAATTGCCTTGGCGGGGTTTGTGGCCGCCTACTTCTGTGCAGTGAATACACTCGCCTATCCGGTCGCGTTTTATGGACCACCCCTAGAAGTCAAGCTGGGAATTGCGCCCTACTTCGCAGACACCATTGAATTGCCCCTTGGCCAACATACTCCCCGTGCGTGGCTAGCCAATGCCCACTTCTTCCTTGCTTTTTTCTTCCTACAGGGTCACCTTTGGCACGCCCTGCGAGCCATGGGATTTAATTTCAAGGAGTTGGAAACTTTTCTCAGTCCAGCTATTGAAAATTAATTTCAATAAATTCCTGTTAGCTACCCTCCTATCCTCGATCGTCCTGATCGAGGTTTTTTGGCGTCACTTAGGGAAGACTGTCATTCCCTTGGGAGCGTTGGACACCCCTGAGCTGTCGTCCCATCTGCGGCAAGAAGAAAAGCAAAAAGGCAATTTGAGCCGTAAAGACCCAGCCATAGTACCGCAGCACTGGATGTAAATCCCACTGGGCCATAAATCCTAGACTGGCCACTGTCCACAGGAGAATGATTATTGGCAGCAGCCGTTGGCGTTTTGGGCGAGCCATGACTAGGAGCCTGCTGGAGTGTCGTTTTGCATGGCCTGCATGCGAGCCTTGGCTTTAGCCGCGCTCTTCTTCAGGGCCTGCAGACGCAGCTCATAGCGTTTGCGTTGGCGGCGATTGGGGGCCTGCTCGATCAAAAGCTTGAGGGCACTGCCAAGACTTTTGTAGGCATTGGGCAATTCATAGCCGAAGCGGGTGGCGAGGGCGATCGCTCGCTCATCAGCGGCAATAGCTTCCTTGAGAACCTTTTCGCCATTATTGCGCTGGTAAAGCCGCCAGCCCGAAAAGCCACACAGCCCAAGGGCAAGGAGCAGCAGCAAGCCATCCTGTACCCAAAGTTCTCCCACGGCACCCCCCAGGCCAATCGCCAGTGCCGCCATTTCCCAGCCATCGCGAGGAATCGTGTCATTTTGAATGCGGGCAACCTCGTGCCAAAAGAGGAGGTTGCGCTGATCCTTGGCCAATTGATCCCAACGTGCTAAATCAATTTGAATTTCCACCTCATCCTTGCCAATTTCCTCGCAGGTAATGAGGGGAGGATTCACCCCACTTGCTGGTTCGATCATCACCCAGCTTTGCAGCTCTGGCGGCAAGAGAGACTTGAGACGACGCAATTCTGCTAAATCAGAACGGGCAACTGAGGATGCAGCCGAGGTCATAGCACAACACAATCCTAGGGTATTTCTTACCTATCTTAACAGTTGTGTGCTGACCGATCGGGATGACAGGATTTGAACCTGCGACCCCTTCGTCCCGAACGAAGTGCGCTACCAAGCTGCGCTACATCCCGATAACTTATCTAAGATAGCATTTGCTGGCTTTTTCCTCAATTGAGCAGGGGAGATTGTGCAGCAAGGAAATTTAGGCCAACTTTAGTCCATTATTCGAGTCAGGGCAGCTAAAACTCGCTCTAGGAAAAGCTTTGAGAAATTTGCTCTATTGCGGCACCCACAATCGGTCAACCGAGATCAGTCAAGCACGTCAGATGCGCTGCTTTAGACTCTCTTACGATCGCCGGCTCCTGCCTCTACAGCGGAGCTCAAGGCAGTACAGCTTCAGCAGGATAACCGACCGCGAAGGCAGAAGAGCATCCCCCCTCTCAAGGGGGCTCAGAGTTTGAGATCACCTTAGATCGAGGGTTTGCCTTGATTCGTTTGGGTCCCTACCCCTAAGACAGCTCTAGTCCGCCAGCCAGGCCCTCCTGTTCCGATTCCTTTGGCCCCTTCCCGAAGAGTATCTCTTATGAGATTTTTAATTTCATTAAAAGACTTGTTATAAGTTTAATTATCTTATTTGAGATATTAAATTCTTACCAACGCGGGCGTTGGTTCTCTGGAGGAACAACAGTGTTTTGCCTGAATCAAACTGAATGGTTGGGTTGGCGCAGTAGAGTCTTTTGCTGATGGAGCTGATGGATCGGGTCACTGACCACTGTGTCCAAATCAAAGCAGCCACGACAATGAAGTCAGCACCCTCCCCCTAGAAAACAGGTGTCACTTGAGAAAGTGTCATGTGCCGCTCTACAGGTTCCCAGACCCTCAGAGTATTGTTGAGTTAGTGAGGAGTGATTCGCAAACAAAAGTCCTAGGGTCGAAACACGGCAAGACTCCTAGGGCTTTTTATTTTGGGCTAAAGCCGTTACCTTAAAAATATGCCTTTGCGAATTTCGGGCCAGCGATCGCTCAAAACCCTTCCCGGTCACAGTACCCGTCCCACAAGTGCCAAAGTTCGCCAAGCGATTTTCAATATCTGGCAGGGTCGCCTCCAAGGATGTGGCTGGCTAGATTTGTGTGCTGGTACCGGTGCAATGGGGGCGGAAGCCCTACTGCGCGGTGCCCAGTGGGTGGTTGGTATTGAACAGTCTCCCCAAGCCTGCCAAGTCATCCGTGAAAACTGGTCAGCCCTTGCCCAACCCCATCAGCACACCCTGGTTTTGCGGGGGGATGTGCGCCAGAAGCTGCCTCAAGTCCCTATTCTCCAGTTTGAGTTTATTTACTTTGACCCCCCCTACAATAGTGATTTATATCTACCCGTTCTCCAGTTGCTTTGGCAGGAGGAGCGTCTCAGTCCTAAGGGGGAAATTGCCGTTGAGTGTCGCACAAAAAATCCACCAGATTTAGAGGCGATTCTGGCGATCGGCTGGCAGCAGCAACGCATTAAAACCTATGGCAGCACAATGGTCATTTTCTTGAGCCGTTAGAACGATGAGCGGCTTTTAGCCCCCACCACTAGTCCCTGAAAAAGCTCTATCAGTTGCAGGAAAGTGCGGATCGCGGTAGAGTGACGATGGAGTTTTGCACAACAGGATTGTCATTACTACAGTTCGGGGCAACTACATCATCAACTTGTTACACCATTCACCCTATCCCCCCAAAACTCCTACTGTTGGGCTGATTCAATGATGGTATGCAAACCCGTTCCCTTGGTCGCACAGAGATTCAAATCACACCCCTGATTCTTGGCACGTGGCAAGCGGGCAAACGTTGGTGGGTTGGCATTGAAGATGAAGAGTCCATTCGCACCATTCGTGCTGCTGTCGAAGCAGGGATGACCACCATTGATACGGCTGAAGTCTATGGGGAGGGTCATTCAGAGCGGATTGTGGCTGCAGCCGTGGGAGACTTGCGCGATCGCTGTGTCTATGCGACGAAAGTCTTCGCCAACCACTTGCGCTACAAAGACGTGATTGCCGCCTGCGAGCGATCGCTCCGTAACCTCAACACCGACTACATTGATCTCTAC
>NZ_JACOMP010000117.1:0-3214 GCF_014466085.1 Thermosynechococcus sp. OHK43 | reverse complement strand
TTTAATAACTTAATAACTATAATAACTCTTTTATAGGATTTTCTAAATATTCCAAATTTCAAATTTTCTATAGAAAAAGCAGTAGTAAAACAGCGACCCAAGGGAAAAACATATATTCATATATTCATTCTAAAATCTTTACTAGGTAAAAACTAATTGCACAAAACTTCATGTTACAGCTTGCTCTAGGCTAGGTTGCCACCACCCGTTTCACGACTATTAAAAGCAAAAGAATGTCTTCCCTTATTGCTCTACCTTTGAGAAAAAGATTGTGATACTACCTGCCTGCCAGGGAAATCTATTTCTTTGTCTCGATCACTTCTCTTCCATAGGGCGCCACTTTTATTGTGGCGGCTATTGTGGCGGTCGCCAGCGCTAGGGGATGTTGCGTACAGGGTAAAATTTCCACTCACGATCGCCCTTTAGTTCTAAAACATAGGTGTGGTACTGCATCAGGCTCTCGCGGTGGCCAACACTAATGTAGTTGCGGCTGAGGCGCTGAATATGCTCATAGACCCGTTTTTCATTGGCTAAGTCAAGGGCACTGGTGGCTTCATCCAAAATGGCGTAGGGGCGCTGATTCAGCAGCAAGCGGGCGATCGCCAGTCGTTGCTGCTCCCCAAGGGACAGCACATCATCCCACGCCAATTCCACGTCGAGTCCGCCCACGCGATCGGGCAAATGGGCCAAGTTTACTTCATCAAGGGCCTGCAAAAGGACGTCATCAGGGGTCTGGCGATCGCCACTGGGATAGAGGAGTTGGGTGCGCAGCGTACCCAGCACCATGTAGGGGCGTTGGGGCAAAAAGAGCACTTCATCCACCGGTGGACGCATAATGCGACCATTGCCACTTTGCCAGAGTCCGGCGATCGCCCGCAGCAGTGAACTTTTACCTACACCGCTGGGTCCCATGATCACGACACTTTCGCCCGCTTCAAGGGCAAATGTGACATCTTCCACCAGTCGCCGTGCCAAATTCGGTGTATCCACACTCACGTGTTCTAGGGCAATGTAGGGCTTCTCCACCAATTCAATTTGCGATTGAGGCGGTACGGAGGGACTCGTCAGCACCTCATCAAACTCTGCCAAACGCTCAATGCCCGCAATAAAGCCCGTGAGGTTCGTAAACTGGTTCACAATGATTGAGAGTGCCCCCAGTACCTGGGAAAAGGCAAAACTAGCTTGGCTAATGGAACCAAAATCAATCTCACCGGCAAAGTAGCGGGGAGCAACCACCGCCGCCGGCACAATAATCACAAAGTAGTTATAGGCTGTCGTGAAAAAATCAAGATTTCGCTGCCAGCCAATCAAGAGGTTAAAGTTCCGCAGCACTTCAAGAAAGCGTTGACGCACTTGCACTGACTCTTGGCCTTCACCGCGATAAAAGGCAATAGACTCGGCATTATCGCGCACATGGACAAGGCCATAACGAAAGTCCGCTTCCCGCCGCAGTTGGTTAAAATTCAGCCAAATCAGGCGTTGCCCAATTAAAACAGTGACGATAGTGCCGACAATGGCATAGCCAATCAATGTCAGTGTTAGGGTTTGTGAGATAGTCCAGAGAATGCCACTAAAGGCAATGAGGTCAATAATTTCGCCAAGAATGATCAGCAAAAACTGGAGCGAGGTTTGGGTAAATGAGCGGACATCCTCACTGATCCGTTGATCAGGGTTATCAATCTCCCCTTGGTTTTCAATGGTGTAGTAAGCCCGATTCTGGAAATAGCGATCCAAAAAATGACGGGTGAGCCAATCCCGCCAGCGCAACCCTAGATATTCCCGCACATAGCGATAAATGACGACAATCGGCGTCCCCACTACAAAAACACCAGCATACACGAAAAGGAATCGCCAGTAGGTTTCGGCATTTTTCTCCGCCAGTGCCGTCTGGAAGAAGCGACCCACAAAGCTAATAATCACGTTGAGGCCACTCACGGACAGGGAAAGCATCAGCAGTAACCCCAAGAGAGCCCATGCTTGCCACCGAAGCAGGAGGGGTTGCCGCAGCAGTGCAAAGACGCCCAGGGGGACAATCACTGTCCCTAGCAGGAGACTGCGGCTAAGGGGCTGTGCCCACAGGGATTGAATCATCTCCATGAGGCCCCCGGCAATTGGTCCCATCAGTTCAGGGGCAAGGGCATTCAGGCCAAAGGTGATAGCTGCCGTGAGGCCAAAGAGGAAGCCAAACATGAGGGCAATGACCAAAAAAAGCAGCAGGATAAAGATCACACTGCTGCCCCAGCGATCGCGGGGGAAAAAATAGGGTTGGGCAATCCGCAGAAACTGCCCCCAGACACGGGCATCAAAGCGATGGGTCGGCTGCGACATTGGCTGGTTCCTCGACAGCGGCAAGGGGCTACAGGCTTACTATTGTAGTAGCGGCGGCTACGGAGGAGAACGGATGCGCCATCAGAAAATGGCACCCACCACATCTCACATCTTGCCGTGGCTTTATTGGGGATTGTGGCCCATTCATCGCCTATTTTTGCCCCTCTACTTTTCGCAAATCACAATTGTGGGTCGCGAGCATTTACCCAGGGATGGTCGGTTTGTCCTTGCTCCCAAGCACTGTAGTCGTTGGGATCCCGTCATTTTGCCCTTGGTGTGCCCCTATCCCCTGCGCTTTATGACAAATGCCATTGAGTTTGGCGGTGTGCAGGGTTGGTTTATTCGCCGCCTGGGTGCCTTTGCGATCAATCTGGATCGTCCTCAACCCAGTAGTTTGCGCCATGCTCTAGACATTCTCAAGGCCGGTCAGCCCTTGGTGATCTTTCCTGAGGGTGGAATTGTCCGGGATCAAGTGATTCGCCCTCTGAGACCTGGTCTTGCCCGCCTTGTTTTGCAGCTCGATCGCCCGCTACCGATTTTTCCCGTCGGTATTGCCTATCATCCGCAGCCACAGTTCCGTGCTCGGGTGGCGCTGTGGATTGGATCACCTCTGTGGACAACCCCTGGGCAAGAAGGCAACCGCAAGCAACAGGCTCAAGACTTCACCCAGCAACTGCAAGCAGCCTTGCAGGCAGCCGTGCTTGAAGCTCGCAAATGTGCCCAATCCTAGGGCTAATTGGTAACCGATTGCACAATTGGCCTAGGTCAAGGGAATTTTGTAGAATAAAGGCAAGATTGAATTCAATTATCCCAAGCCGCAATCGTCATATCTTCCAACCTTTGAGGGAGCGATCGCCCGCTAGTATTATCAACTTAAAAATTCTTC
>NZ_JACOMP010000116.1:0-3866 GCF_014466085.1 Thermosynechococcus sp. OHK43 | reverse complement strand
GGTTTAGCAATTCGGATTCTGGGGGAAGTGACCCCGGAACGCCTAGAGATTCTGCGGGATGCGGATCTGATTGTGCGGCAGGAAATTAACCGCGCTGAGATGTATCACGACTTTTGGCAAGCCTTTGCGGTGTTACTGCCGATTCGTACCGTGGGAGTCATGGGGGATCAGCGCACCTATGCCTATCCGGTGGTGCTGCGATTTGTCACTAGCGAAGATGGCATGACCGCCGACTGGGCACGGGTCCCCTACGACCTCCTGGAGCGAATTTCTAACCGCATTGTCAACGAAGTGCCGGGGGTGAATCGGGTGGTCTATGACATTACCTCCAAGCCGCCGGGAACCATTGAGTGGGAGTAAATTTGCTGGCAGGGGGAGCGATCAGTTTCCCTGGGAGAGATGGTGGTGTGAGGGATGTGGCATGAATAGTAAATGGACGCTGGCCCTTAGCTTCGGTGCAGGTGTGTGGCTGCCCCTAGGGGCAACGGCGCAATCTGGTCCACCCCAGTGGCAAATTGAGGCTCGGCCGACAACTCCCCCAACCTTTGAAGTGGTACCAACGCCGGAAACTCCCCCCCAGTGGCAAGCTGGTCCTGAACCCAGTGGCGATCGCCCGTGGCAGCCAGCGACCTCAGAGGAATTGGCGCAACCGGTTTTACCTCCCGTCGCTGAGCAGGCACCGAGACCGGTCATTGCCGAAGAACCCCAGTATCGCATTCCCCCCTTAATGCGTCCGCCTACCCGTCTCTTTAACTTGGAGACGGCCAATATCCTGCCCGAGCAAACCCTTGAACTGCGGGGGGGAATTCGCAACTATGATCCCGAAGTGGCTGGCGGCGGCGGCGGTCTACAAATTTTCTATGGCTCCATTGACTATGCCATCAATCATCGTTTGCAAGTGAGCTTTAGTGGCAATTACTACGACGACCCCTTGGGACGCTTGGTGAATGGGCTACAACCTGACCTTCAGTTTGGGGCGATCGCCGGTGGTTTCAAATATCAAGTGCATCGTGGCAAAAACCTCTCTGTAGCCGTGGCTGGCTCCCTAGAGGCGGTGCGGCTGCGATCGAGCAATTTTCTCTTTACGCCTGCTGCGGCGCCAACAGGGACATGGACGGTGGCTGCTTCACTCCAAGTTCCCCTTACCTACACCTTCAATCCCCAGTTACAGTGGCACTTTACACCAAACCTCACCTACTTTCCCGCCACCATTAACGGCGGGGCAAACTTCTACGACACCAACGTCAACTTTGGCACCGGCATCAGTTGGCAACCCCATCCTCGGTTTAACCTCTTTGCCGATGTGAATATGCCGGTGGGGCCTGGGGGCAATGCGGTGCGCAGTAGTGATGGCGCGATCGTCAACCTGCCCGTGTGGAGTGCTGGTGTGCGTTTCCTCGTGAACCCCTCGGTGAGTATTGATCTGGCAGCAACCAACGCCTTTGGAATCACCCCTGCAAGTCGTACCTTGGCTTTTTTGCCCGGTGCCGATCAAGTGGGCATCATGGCGGGATTAAGCTATACCCCCAATATGGGACCTGATTTTGCTCCCCCTTTTCTGCCCAGTTTTCGCAGCGGGCCGCGGCAACCCCTCACAGATCGCGATCGCCAGCTGCTCCTTAATGGTCTGACTCTTACTTCCCCCAGTACCCTCGATCCAGGTATGCTGTACCTGCGGGGCAATAGCGGCACCACAGGAACCGGTTTTCAGGTGGGCTTTGGGCTGGCCTACGATGCCCAATTGACTGTTGCCATTGAACAGTGGGAGCGCGGCAGAACCCTCATCGAAAACATCAACTACAGTGGCAACCTGCAGTTGGGGCTGGCAGCCAAGTTGCGCTTCCTCGATCAGGCTCAAGGAGATCCCTTTTCTTTCGCCTTTCAAGGCTCATTTAATCGTGGCATTGAGCAGGGAGGGGGTGCGAGTCGTTCCCTAGGGGGTTTGGAACTCGCCTTTATGTATGAGCCAACCAAGAATGTGGCACTGCTGCTGAATCCGAAGTTGGGGATTTTGACGCCGGCTCAAAAAGTGGTGGGTGGCGTTGGGATCGGCCTCAATGTTGAAGTTGTCCGCAACCTCCAATTTATTGCCGAAGCCACACCTGTCTTTGGGCAAACAGGTGTTTACAGTGCAGGATTGCGCTATGTCGTGCCCCAGTGGGGTCTGGGAATTGATCTCTATGGCTCAACGGCAGTTGGCAGCAGTATTCCCAATTCAGGTCTCATTGGTCAAGAGTCCCCAGGGGTAGGGGTTAATCTCCATTGGTTATTTGGCGGATCGCGGTAGTAAGATCACTGGAACCAGCGCCCTTCTGGGTTCCCCGTCTGAGCACTGATGACTCAGCGGCTCATCAACACCAGCCTCCAAGAGAATCCTACACTGGCTTAGACGTCTACCCAGAGAGCATTCTCCTCCTCTTAGGTCTGCTTAGGTCTGCAAAAAAACGCAGACCCTAGGATCTAGCTATAGATGCCCTTCTCATTGCATTGGAAGAGGGCTTTGGTGTGCTCCCAAGGTTTCATCAGGGTATTCTCTTCATCATTCGACTCCTTTAGCACCTCATTAGAGGCTGTGATGAACTGAGACTGTGCTGCCTCCGAGAGATCTGCGCGCACCTCTGGGGAAATGTCCTCTGGACTGGACAACTGCCCCTCCGGTTGACGATCTGTCGGCGATCAGATGAGCGATGCCATATTCTCCTGCAAGCATTTTTCCAGCAGCTTCTTGATGTAGGTGGCCTGGTCCTCCTGCTGGAAAAGAACGTTCCGTGCCTCGAAATCATCTCTGGTCATACCCCCATTCCACCAATGAATCTGATTCAAGGGCGTCCTGGAAATGTCGTCTGGTAGTTTATCCACTTTCTGCCTTATGGGCTTCGACGACAAAGGGTCGGCGCACAAGCAAAAATACACATCGGCGATGTGACTCCTCAAGATGCTTTGATCAATTTCTCTTACTTCTCAAAAGCTGCTGATATGTCCTCCGGTTTCCAATGACCCAGTTCAGCAGCGGGCTGCGCAGCGGACTGTCCGTTGGAAGTGGTTGTTAGATACCCCGTTCAGGCGATCGCCCATTCTGCAGACAGAAGCTCTGTCTGTTCTAACACCGTCTGCGTCGCCTTTTCCTGCTTGTCCGGCGGGTAACCGTATTTGCGCAAGATGCGCTTGACCAGGCGCCGCAGGTTGGCGCGAACGTTTTCGCGCACCGTCCAGTCTATGGTCACGCTTTGCCGCACGATCTGCACAAGCTCCCGGGCAATCTGCCTGAGCGTGGGCTCGCCGAGCACTTTCACCGCGCTGTCGTTGGTCTCAAGCGCGTCGTAGAAGGCCAGCTCCTCTTCTGACAATTTCAGCTCTTCGCTACGGCGGTCCGCCTCGCGCATCTCTCTTGCCAGCGCAATGAGTTCTTCGATCACCTGCGCTGCTTCGATCGCCCGATTCTGATAGCGACGGAGTGCCTGTTCGAGCAACTCCGCAAAGGAACGCGCCTGGACGAGATTCTTCTTGCGGCGCAGGCAGCAGCGCGAGCCACTCCTCAGGCCTGCCGGTCTTTCAGGCCATCCAGTCGAAGCGAACACACCCTACAGACTCGACAACAGCCCATCCACTCCCATTCAATCGGCCGCCCCTGTCTAGGGCAGTTCCGGAAGTCCGAGCTCTTTTAGAAACACATTATGCCGATCGCGAGCCTCATCGATCTTACGAGTCAACTCGGCAAGCTCTTTATGAACCTGTTGTAAATCTATTTCCGGCTCTGCTTTAGCCGTGCTGACATACCGGGTGATGTGGAGATTGAAGTCGTTTTCCTCAATCTCCTTCATGCTCACCCGACGGGAGGCGAACAAGGCGCCGTTGTCGAGTTCTTC
>NZ_JACOMP010000115.1:0-3333 GCF_014466085.1 Thermosynechococcus sp. OHK43 | reverse complement strand
TCACGTAGCTATCTATTATTCACCTATTCACCCATGCCCAGATCACGGTGGTCGGAGTAGATGAAGCAATGAAAAAACAACGGTTCCTCAAAGCTGGCCAGCGATCGCTACTGGTTGTTGCACTGCTGAGTTTGAGGTTTTGGGGTTGTTTGCCCTCTGCCCTCGCCACTCCGCCCCTGCGCCTAGAAATCAACCTCTCGCGGCGCCAATTGACCCTCTACCAAGGAGACACTCCCCTGCGCCGCTATCCAGTGGCCGTGGGTCGCCCAGGGTGGGAAACCCCTGTAGGTCAATTTCAAGTTCGCCAGATGATTCGCAATCCCGCTTGGAAAAATCCCTTTACTGGGGGAGTGATTGCCGGCGGACATCCCCAAAACCCCTTGGGACGGCGTTGGATTGGCTTTTGGAGTGATGGTACCAATTGGGTTGGGTTGCATGGTACCCCCAATCCTGATTCCGTTGGGCATGCGGTTTCCCACGGTTGCGTGCGCATGTACAACCGCGACATTGAAGAGCTTTTTGAGAAAGTGCAACTAGGGGTGCCCGTGATTGTGGTGCCCTAGAAGGGGGCAACAAGGGCAGCACCAAAAAAGACGACGGCGATCGCATCCACTAAGCCATGGAGGACAACCCCTGCCCAGAGGCGCTGTGTACAGGCAAACGCCAAGCAGTAAAAGATAGAGGCAAGGGTTGCCATGAGCATATAAACCCCGCGGTAAGCAATGAGGGGCAGTTCTATATCGGCATTGGGCTTGTTCCCGATATGGAGAACGCCAAAAAGGAGCGCACAAATGAGAATCGCCCCCCAAGCGGTAACAACCGGCGGCAGGCGATCGCCCCCATAGTGCCGCAGCAGGTCCCGCACCAAAATCATCAAGCCACTGCGGAAGATCACCTCTTCAAAAATACCCACCCGCATTGCAAAAAGGGTTACATAGACAAACACTGCCAGGGGCGAGGGGGTAAAGTTGAATTGATCCAAGGGCAAAAAGCCCAATAGCGTGCCCAAGGGCACCAGGGTTACCAAGGCCATCAACACCAGTGCCGCCAGTAAACGGGCATCCCGCCAGCGGGGTTCAAAGCTATAGCCAAAGTGCGATCGCCCCCTGCCCAAAATAATCACAAGAATAAAGAGCTGCACCGCCACAAAAGGGCCAAACCGAAAGGAGGGCCTCGAAAACCAGTAGAGGCTAAACAGCGAAAGGGCAATCAAGGGAATCTCCTGCCATCCCAAGCCGGTGGAGGTTGCCCGTGGGGGCTGCCGCCGCTGCCAATCGCCCCAAAGGCATAGGAGCAGATAGATAGGCGTAATGATGAATCCTTCAGTGTACGCCTTGGGGAAGGCGGGGGAAATGAGCCCAGTGTGGCTAAAGAACAAATAGAATGCGGCGCCACTGATCCAAGCCCACAACAGCGGCGGCGGTGTGGTCTTTTGCCGCAGGAGGGAAGGGACACGCACCATTGCCCCGACGCCGCCAAGAAAGATCAGCACATTCAGCCCCCCCTGATTGGCGAAGATCAAGTTCGTGAGAGTCCGGTGCCAAGGAAAGCGGCTTGCCTGGGGCAGGGCCAAGCCAATGGCAATGTACAGTCCCAGACTCAGGAGCAACCGTCCCTGCCACCGTTGAGCCACCTTATCCCCACCAGGGTCAACATCCGGGGTGCCGCTTGCCCACCACAGCACTGGGAACCCCCCAATGATGACCACAGCGGCAGACTCCACGAGACTTTCTAGCCACGGCCAAGGGTTTGAGGATAAATAGTGCAAATAGAGGAATTGTGCCCAAAACCACAATCCACAGGCAGCGATCGCCAGCCGTTGCTCGCGGCGGCTGGAAAATTGGGGTGAGCGGAGAAAGGCCTGGGGGGCAGTGGCCAACCAGTGACTGACAGAACTAACACTCACAGAACTAACGGCGTTTTGAAGCTGGCGCATTTGTTTGGGAATCGGCATTCTAGAACCATCGCGATCGCAACTGCGGGCAGAGCGTTATAATCAAGGCTTGTTCCCAGCCTGTGGGAATAGATTGAGACACCGCGTTGATTGTTGCCTATCCCGCAACCGCATTTTGCCATGACCACCCCCCCTCCTGATCGCGATCGCCTCAGCCAACAACTCAAAGATTTAGAAGCCAAAGCCTTGGGGGCGATCGCCGAAGCCAGCACCCTCGATGCCCTAGAGCACCTGCGCGTGGCCTATCTGGGCAAAAAAGGCGAACTCTCACAAATTCTGGCCCTCATGGGGAAATTGCCCGCCGGCGATCGCCCCGCCATCGGCACCCTCGCCAACACCCTCAAGGAAAAACTCCTCCAAGCCCTAGAGGCACGCCGAGAAACCCTCCAAGCCGAAAAAATTGCAGCTCAACTGGCGGCCGAAACCCTGGATGTGACCATGCCGGGGGTCTATCGTCCCCAAGGGCACATTCATCCTCTCCATAGCACCATTGACCGCATTCTCGATATTTTTGTCGGCCTTGGCTATACCGTTGCCAATGGCCCAGAAATGGAAACCGACTACTACAACTTTGAGGCGCTAAATACACCGGCGGATCACCCGGCGCGCGACATGCAGGACACCTTTTACCTGCCCGATGGCAATCTCCTGCGCACCCACACCTCCTCGGTCCAGATCCGCTACATGGAACTCAATGATCCCCCCATTCGCATTGTTGCCCCTGGGCGCTGTTACCGCCGCGACACCGAAGATGCCACCCACGCGGCGGTGTTCCATCAGATTGAGATTTTGGCAGTGGATGAGGGCCTGACCTTTACCGACCTCAAGGGCACCGTCACCACGTTTCTGGCTGAACTCTTTGGTGATGTTCCCATTCGCTTTCGTGCCAGCTATTTTCCCTTTACCGAACCTTCGGCGGAAGTGGATGTGCAGTGGCAGGGACGCTGGCTCGAGGTGATGGGTTGTGGCATGGTAGATCCCGCCGTCCTCAAGAATGTTGGCTACGATCCAGAAATCTATACAGGCTTTGCCGCCGGGTTTGGCGTAGAGCGGTTTGCCATGGTGCTGCATCAAATTGATGACATTCGCCGCTTCTACACCAGTGATCTGCGCTTTCTGCAGCAATTTTAGGAGGGCAAGGCCTTGGCGTCACCGCGGCTGCTGGCCATTCTCAACGGCAAAGGCGGCGTGGGCAAAACCACAACGGCGATTAATCTGGCAGCCACCTATGCCGAACAGTACAAGGTACTATTGGTGGATGCAGATCCCCAAGCCTCAGCCACCTGGTGGTTTCAGCGCAGCGGCCGCCCCATAGGCTTTGATCTCGCTCAAGAGGTCAACCCCAAACTCCTCAGCAAGGTGCGCCAGCTCTCCGGCTA
>NZ_JACOMP010000114.1:0-6688 GCF_014466085.1 Thermosynechococcus sp. OHK43 | reverse complement strand
CTCAAAATCTCGCGATCGCCAATGGCAATCCCCACCCGTTCCCCCGGCAGCCCTGCTTTTGAAAGGCTGAGGCAGTGGACAATGTTCCCGCCAAAAACGGGCGCTAGTTCGGTAAAATTCAAACTGGGGTAGGGTGGCCCATAGGCAGCATCAATCAGCACCGGCACGCCATAGGGCACAGCCAAATCGGCAATTTGGCGCACCTCTAGGTCTGTGAGTACATTTCCCGTTGGATTGCAGGGACGGGAGAAGATTACACAGCCCGTGGTGTCGTCAATGTGCAGTTGTTGAAAGTCTGGACGATACTTAAAGGTGTGATCCGCTTCAAAAACCTCAAGGCGCGGACGATAGGCAACAACGGTATTGGGGGTAAGGCTGACGCCACCGTAGCCTGTGTATTCGGGACTTAAAGGAAGAACGACTTTCTTTAATTGACCGTTGGCGCTCAAGCCCCCAAAGGCATTGGCAGCAAAGAAGTAGAGGGCCTGACTGCCGGGGGTGACAAGGACGTTGCGCTCCGTCAGGTTCAAACCATAGCGGCGATTAAAATCATCGACAACAGCAGCAATCAACGGTTCATACCCTTGGCTGGCACCATAGCGGCAGACCACTTGGCCAAATTCTGGGCTGGCCATCAGTTCGTGGGTACAGTCACGCCACAGTTGCTCGACCTCAGGGAGAATGAGGGGGTTGCCTGCACTCAGGTTAATGAGGTCTTGGCCGCGATTCAGGCGCAGCGTCTCGATAATATCCTTCATGATTGCCCGGACTCCCGTCAGTTGGGACATTTGCTGGCCAATCTGGGAGAGTGCAGGATTCATAGGCAAAGGACATAGACAGTATTGGTTAGGATAGCATCTGCGCTTCTATTCAGGGACAGATAGAACCAATAGACACGGTCAATGCTGCTCTGCGGTAGGTCACTGTAACATAACGTTAGAATAGGTCAAGAACTGTAAGGGATTCATGGCAGCCTTTATCCCCTTCGTCGGCAAAGCTTCATCCCCGGGGCGATCGCTCGTGATTGGGGTGATTGCCGCGGGCCTAGTGGGCGGTGCTGGACTACTTCTCTGGCGATCGCGCCAAACGCCCCTTGACCTAGATCGCTACACCGTCTCCGTTCAAGACAGTCGCGATTTAGTTGCTCGCATCGCGGCCACGGGCAAAGTAGTGCCTGTGCAAACTGTCAATATCAGTCCAAAGCGAGCGGGTCTTTTGGCAGAACTGTACGTCGAACAGGGGGATCGGGTGAAAGCGGGTCAAATCATTGCCCGTATGGACAACCGCGATGAACAAGCGCAACTCGCCCAAGCCCAAGCCAACCTAGCGGACGCCATTGCCCGTCGCGATCGCATCGTTGCCGGGAACCGGGCTGAGGAAATTGCCCAAGCCGCAGCCCAAGTGCGAGCCGCCACCACCCGCGCTCAATTGGCAGAAGAACGCCTGAAACGCAATGAATTCTTGGCGGCGGAGGGGGCGATTCCCCGCGATACCTTGGATGAACTAAGAGCGAATCGCGATAGTGCGATCGCCAACCTCAATGAAGCCCAAAAGCGTTTGCAACTCTTACAGCGTGGCTCCCGCAGTGAAGACATCCGTCAAGCAGAAGCCGCAGTGGCTGCTGCCCAAGCCCAAGTCCAAGCCGCCCGTGCTGCCCTCGAAGATACCGTGATTCGTGCTCCTTTTACGGGGATCATTACCCAAAAGTACGCCAGTCCAGGAGCCTTTGTAACCCCCACCACTACAGCCTCGGCAACAACCTCTGCCACTTCCACCTCCATTGTGGCGATCGCTGAGGGGTTAGAAATTCTTGCCGAAGTACCAGAAGTGGATATTGGCCAAGTGCTCGTGGGGCAACCCGTTGAAATCCGTGCCGATGCCTATCCAGGGGAAACCTTTCAAGGGCGGGTGCGGCTAGTAGCTCCCGAGGCAGTGGTGGAGCAAAATGTCACCTTCTTTCAGGTGCGGGTTTCCTTGGTGACAGGGCTAGAAAAGCTGCGTTCTGGGATGAATGTGGACTTAGATTTTCTGGGGCAAAAAATTAACAACGCTCTCTTGGTACCCACAGTGGCTATTGCCGTTGAACGGGGCCAAACGGGTGTTTATGTGGTGGGTGCAGACAAACGACCAAAATTCCGCCCCGTCACCATTGGCAGTAGCTGGCAAGATCAAACCCAAATTATCCATGGTGTCAGTGTCGGTGAGCGCGTCTTTATTGACTTTCCTGAGCGGCTACGTCCGAAACAGGAGTAGCCTATGGCCTTCCACCATGTTTCAATTCGCACAGCCAATATCCAGCGGGCGATCGCCTTCTATGAATGCCTAGGCTTCACGATGGAGGTCCGCTTTACCACGGGCTATACCCTCGCCTGTTGGCTCAAGGGCTGGCACACCCGCCTTGAGCTTCTGCAAGTCCCTCAACCGAAGCCGGCGGCGGATTCCTTCCACGATGAGCACTACGTCGGCTACTACCATCTTTCCTTTGATCTCAGTGACCATCCTGACCCCCTTGAAACATGGCTCAATCAGGTGGGAGAAACCCTAAAGGCCCAGAGTTTACCCTTTCAGCTATTGCTGAAGCCAACTCAGCAAGTGATTGGTTCATCCCTTTATCACGTCGCCTTTATCCGCGATTGTGATGGCTTGCCCCTTGAATTTTTGCAGTGTCTGGGTTCCTGCTGAGGCCTAAGCGCCGATAAAATAAGGGGGCTGAGAGATTTTTGGGTCGTAGATAGGCATGCAACTGCAAACGGTTACTACAGCAATTCCCGACTGGTCGGGGGATTTACTGGCGATCGCTGTGTTTCAAACGGAAGGCACCCTCACCCTCACCGACCCCTACACGACCCTCGATCAACGCCTCAATGGCCTATTGCAGGAACTCATCAACGAAGGGGAATTTCAAGGTAAGTCTGGTACCTCCCTCCTGATGCGCCTATTACCCAACTTTCCCCTTAAAAAACTCCTGCTTGTTGGCCTTGGCAATCGCGAAGAATTTAACTTAGAAGCCCTCCGTCGCACTGGCGCCACCATTGCCCGCACTGCCCGCCGTGAACGCGCAAAAACCCTAGGCATAGCACTGCCCCATGAAACTTTAGAGGCGGCTGATGCCGCCCAAGCCGTTGCCGAAGGGGTTATCCTTGCCCTCCACAGTGATGTCCGCTTCAAGACTGACCCGGAAGCGCGCAAACTCTTACCCTATCCAGAAGTCGTGACCCTTTTAGGGCTAGGGGAACAAACTGCCGCCTTGACCCGGGCGCAGCGGATTTGCGATGGCGTGATTCTGGCGCGGGAACTGGTGAACGCCCCTGCCAATGAAGTGACTCCCGTCACCCTTGCAGAAACTGCTCAGCAACTGGCAGCCACCTATGGCCTGAGAGCCAAAATTTTGGAGCGCGATGAATGTGCTGCCCTTGGCATGGGTGCCTTTTTGGGCGTGGCCCAAGCCTCTGATTTGCCGCCAAAATTTATTCACCTTACCTACACTCCCCTCGGCAACGTACAGAAGAAAATTGCCCTCATTGGCAAGGGGTTAACGTTTGATTCCGGCGGCCTCAACCTCAAAACCCAAGGGGGCATTGAAACCATGAAAATGGACATGGGGGGAGCTGCAGCCGTTTTGGGAACGGCCAAGGTCATCGGTCAACTCAAACCCGCTGGCATTGAAGTCCACTTTATTATTGCTGCCACTGAAAACATGATTAGTGGCCGGGCGCTGCATCCGGGGGATATTCTCACCGCCTCCAACGGTAAAACCATCGAGGTCAACAACACCGATGCTGAAGGCCGCCTCACCCTTGCTGATGCCCTTGTCTATGCCGAAAAACTGGGCGTAGATGCGATTGTGGATTTAGCCACCCTGACAGGTGCCTGTATTGTTGCCCTGGGAGACAATATTGCCGGTCTTTGGAGCAATAACGCCGAATTAGCCCAGGCGCTGCAAAAGGCCAGCGATCGCTGCGGGGAAAAATTCTGGCAAATGCCCCTTGAAAATAAATACTTTGAGGCCATGAAGTCCCAAGTGGCTGACATGAAAAACACGGGCCCGCGCTCGGCAGGGTCAATTACTGCCGCCCTATTCCTTCAGCAATTTGTCGACCATACCCCTTGGGCACACCTTGACATTGCTGGACCAGTCTGGACGGAAAAAGAAGATGGCTACAACAATCCCTGTGGAACTGGCTACCCCGTGCGCACCCTGGTGGAGTGGCTATGCAGTCTCAGTGCCTAGGAACTAAATGCGATCGCCCCAACGGCTCATTGTTAAAGGTAGCCAAATTTTAGATCAGTGCGTTACCTTGACTGCTGAGCAGCAGCATTATCTATACCATGTGTTGCGTCTCAAAGGGGGAGATGAACTCTGGATTCTTGACGGTCAGGGTCAGCGGTGGCTTGGAGCACTCCAAGGGCACACCGTCAAGCTGTTACGCCCTGATTGCCGTGAGACGGAACTGTCCACTGAGATTATTCTCTGTCTGGCTCTACTCAAGGCAGCGAACTTTGAGCAGGTGTTGCAACAGGCAACGGAATTGGGAGTCAAGCACATTGTGCCCATTCAAACAGCGCGATCGCTCCTGCAACCCAGTATCAATAAATACCAGCGCTGGCAACGCATTCTCCAAGAGGCCGCCGAGCAAAGTGAGCGTCTTTATGTGCCTACCCTCAGTGAGCCCCTGTCGGTTGCCGAAATGGTCAGTCTCACCCCCAAGGGCTACATTGCAAGTTTAAGTGCCCCGCAACTCCTGTGGAATTGCTTGCCCCAGATGAATCTTTCTGGGCCCATTTATCTAGCGATCGGGCCAGAGGGCGGATGGACAGCCTCGGAACTAGAGCAGGTCTTAGTTGCTGGGTGGCAAGCATTTTCCTTGGGTCGGCGTACCCTGAGAGCCGTCACTGCCGCGATCGCCAGCCTGAGTGTGGTGAGCCATTATGCTGAGAGACACTGCGTCAGCCCACAACAGCATTGACAACACAACAGCCACCTCGATACACTAGAGTTTCGGTAAAATTAACGTAAGCCCCAATGCCCACCATCCAGCAACTGATCCGCCAAGAGCGGGAACTGTTGAAAAGAAAAACAAAATCTCCTGCCCTCAAAGGCTGCCCTCAACGGCGTGGGGTATGCACACGGGTCTACACAACAACGCCCAAAAAGCCCAATTCTGCCCTGCGCAAAGTGGCACGGGTACGCCTGACCTCTGGCTTTGAGGTGACCGCTTACATTCCGGGAATTGGCCACAACTTACAGGAGCACTCCGTGGTCATGATTCGCGGCGGTCGTGTTAAAGATTTGCCCGGTGTGCGCTACCACATTATTCGTGGCACGCTGGATACTGCCGGTGTCAAAGATCGCAAGCAAGGTCGCTCCAAATATGGAGCCAAGCGTCCCAAGCCCGGTGAAGCTGCTGCTACCGGTAAGAAAAAATAATTTCCGTTCTCTTCCATCTTCTTGAGTCCATCCTTGAAACCTTAAACTTCACTAGAAAACAAAGCACCTATGTCTCGTCGCACTCGCGCTCAAAAACGGCCTACTGCCCCTGATCCGGTTTATAACAACGTGCTGGTGAATATGTTGATCCAGCGGGTCATGCGCAATGGCAAAAAATCCCTTGCCAGCCGCATTGTCTATGACGCAATGAAAACCGTCCAAGAGCGCACTGGTGAGGACGCCGTGCAAGTTTTTGAGCGTGCAGTAAAAAATGCAACGCCCTTAGTGGAGGTCAAAGCCCGTCGTGTGGGGGGTGCCACCTACCAAGTCCCGATGGAAGTTCGTCCCGATCGCGGGGTTTCCTTGGCCTTGCGCTGGTTAGTGCAATTTTCCCGCAAACGAGCCGGTCGGTCGATGTCAGCTAAGCTGGCCAATGAATTGATGGATGCTGCCAACGAAACAGGCAGCAC
The DNA here is from genome assembly GCF_014466085.1 of Thermosynechococcus sp. OHK43. NCBI lineage: Bacteria > Bacillati > Cyanobacteriota > Cyanophyceae > Acaryochloridales > Thermosynechococcaceae > Thermosynechococcus > Thermosynechococcus sp. OHK43. Next base: position 790 of record NZ_JACOMP010000114.1, on the reverse strand, counting down.
CATCCGCAAACGGGAAGAAACCCACAAAATGGCAGAAGCCAACAAGGCCTTCGCCCACTATCGCTACTAAACCGTCACACGATCCAAGAGTTGGATACAATTACTTAAGAATTCTAACGTAATGCAACAAACAAGGAGGTAGCTGTGGCACGGACGACCCCGCTAGAGCGAGTGCGAAATATCGGGATTGCCGCTCACATTGATGCGGGCAAAACAACCACAACTGAACGTATTCTGTTCTATTCCGGTGTAGTGCACAAAATTGGTGAAGTGCACGAGGGTACCACGGTTACCGACTGGATGGAACAGGAGCGAGAGCGGGGCATCACCATTACAGCAGCCGCCATTAGTACCTCCTGGAAAGAACACCAAATCAACATTATTGACACCCCCGGCCACGTGGACTTCACGATTGAAGTGGAGCGCTCTATGCGCGTTCTCGATGGGGTGATTGCGGTATTCTGCTCCGTTGGTGGTGTGCAGCCCCAATCAGAAACCGTGTGGCGGCAAGCCGATCGCTACAGCGTCCCGCGCATCGTCTTTGTCAACAAGATGGATCGCACGGGGGCAAACTTCTACAAAGTCTATGACCAGATTCGCGATCGCCTGCGGGCGAATGCCGTGCCGATTCAGTTGCCCATTGGTGCCGAAGATCAGTTCAAGGGCATCGTTGATCTGGTGCGGATGCGCGCCAAAATCTACAAAGACGACCTTGGCAAGGAAATCGAAGACACTGAAATTCCTGCCGAAATGACTGAACTGGCGCAGGAGTATCGCACCAAGCTTATCG